>DASWUW010001037.1:0-4507 GCA_036406335.1 Trebonia sp. | reverse complement strand
AGCCATCGCGCATGACAAGTGTCATGGGCGCGACCGGGTCAGGCTGTCGTCGACCAGATCCGCAAGATGGACGCGAAGGGCGGCTCGATCCGGCCTGTCTGCACTGCGCTTTACGAGCAGGGCACACCGAGCAGGCACCCGAGGACGGGGCTCCTCGAAGCGAGCATCGGACTAGGGAACATCGCTAAGGTCTCGACGTGGATGCTCGCCCAGCAAACCGGGCAGACCGGGCAAGAGATATCCAGGAGGTGCAAGGTACTTCCACGCGCGCACGACTGAGGTCGGCGCCACCGATTAACAAGACGGCCCGGCTCCCCGCATGGGATGACCGGGCCGGCTGCGCTCGAGGACGAGCTACCTCGTGATCTCGACCCGCTCCCACTTACCAGGCACATAGACGGCGATCTGGTGCTGCGGTTCCATGACCGTACTAGTCGTGTCCAGCACGAACAGGTGACCATCGCGCACTTCCAGCGCCAGGCCACTGGCGTACTCGTGCCACTCGGCACCTCCGTAGACCTTGACGGCCATCAATCCTCCTAGGTGGCTAGCGCAATACTTTCAGCGAACCGCGGATTACCGGAGTGACGCGGTAAACCTCGCCCAAACCTCGGCGGGCATGTCCAGAGCTGCCCCGTCCCGGTCCTTGGTGTCGCGAACCGCGACGACCTTGGCCACCTGGCCCACCTCCACGCAGTTGCCACTGCTGCCGCTGCTGAAGCTCGACTTTCGCCAGTTGCTCATGTCCACCGTTCGGCCGCCTTGTCGATAATCGCCAGTGACTGAGGCGCGGGCAGCGCCAGCGATTGCAGGTGCCGGAACCTCAGTGCTACCGCAGAAACCATAGCCTGATCATCGGCGGTCCGCCCATCGGTTATGTCCTCTATGAACACACTGCTCGCGGCCCCGTGGACCTCGGCGAGGTTGAACGATCCCTGCAAGCCCACGTGGTAACTGCCAACAGGGATCACCTGCACCGTGATGTTTGGGCGGGCAGAGGCCCCGGCCAGGTGCAACAGCCCGTCGTGCATGACTTTCTGGCCACCTACGTCACGGGACAGTACGGACTCGTCGAGCAGCGCCCATACAAACACCCCGCCGTCAAGGACCGACTGCCGTTCCATGCGCGCGGCTACGCGGCTGGCGACGAGGTCATCGGTAACACCTGGGTGGCGCGACAGCACCTCACGTGCGTAATCCTCGGTCTGGAGCAGGCCGGGGACAACCATGGTCTCAAAGACGAGCAGCGCCGTAGCCTCCCGCTCGTCGTCGGCGAAGTCACGGAACGCAGCGGCCAGTTCCGTGCCGTCCGGCCAGTCCGCCGAGTCAGTAACAAATCGAGAAAACCAGCCACGGCAGAACGGGAACGCCGTATCGCACACCTCGGCAAAATGCAGGTCCGGCACGATCTGGCCAGCTTCAATCCTGCTGACGGTGGAAGCATCGCACGGGACCAGCGCGGCAAGATCCGCCAGCGTCATGCCCGCTTCCTTCCGCGCCCGGCGCAGTTCTGAGCCGAAATGGTGCGATGGACTGGCACCGGGCGTAAGTGTTCGCACCCTGGGCATTCCCGCACCTCATTTCTTGCGTTTATTGCGCGACGTCCGGGTGATCGTGCGCGGACATTCCGTGATGTAGCCGAGCGTAGCTCCAGACGGGCATCGTCGTCACTAAGCCCTGCTGCCAGCAAACGGTGTGCCCACCGATAAATGGGACCGGCAGCGGGGCGGACCAGCCTGAATCCCCTGAGAGGCGCGCACCATGGACGACGATGACCTGCCGCAGCGACCGCCGCTGACATCCGCGGCAGCACGCACGACACCGCTGCGGTCGCTCCTGGATCGTGTCGACGCCTTTCAGTGCAGGAATCCGCAGTTCACGATCGCCGCGCCCTACGCCACGCACAGCAAGCTCTGGGAAGTCACCGACGACACCGGCATGAGCCAGTGGGACAACGGCTTCCGCATGATGACCTGGCTCGAAACGAGGTACGGGAAATGACCGTGGTCGAGTACGCGGCGATGGACGACCCCCAGTTGATTGCCGAGCGTGCGCGCATCCGGAGCGAGCTGGAACGGCTCTCCCCAGAAACCGACGACCGGCGGTCGCTTGCCTGCCTCTACGACATCGCAACGGCCGAGCTGGACCACCGGGCGCGGCTGGCGTGGACGACGGCATGACCCGGGTTAGCGGCCCGCGGCGTAGCCCTGCATGCCGCGGGCGTTGGCCGCGGCGTAGAGCAGGCCGTCGCGGCGGGCGACGGCGCTGATCCGGCCGAGCGACCACGGCGGCTGGACGTGTACGTCGTGGCCGCGGCGGCGCAGTTCGTCCACCACGCCCGCGTCCGTCCGGGCTTCCAGGTCGAGCCGGCCCGGGTAGGCCTCGCGCGGGTAGAAGGAGGACGGCATGTGGGCGGAGTGGAACGCGGGAAAGTCGATCGCCTGCTGCAGGTTCATCCCGAAGCGCACGTGGTTCAGGAAGAAGCCGAGCGTCCACTGGTCCTGCTGGTCGCCGCCCGGGGTGCCGAAGGCCAGGTACGGCTGGCCGTCGCGCAGTGCCAGGGTCGGGGTCAGCGTGGTGCGCGGGCGGGCGCCCGGGGTGAGCGTCGCGGGCCGCCCCGGGGTGAGGGTGAACATCTGCGCCCGGGTACCCAGGGCGAAGCCGAGGGACGGCACGACCGGCGAGGACTGCAGCCAGCCGCCGCTCGGCGTCGCGGTGACCACGTTGCCCCACCGGTCGGCGACGTCGAGGTGGCAGGTGTCGCCGCGCCGTTCCGCGGCGTGGGCGGCACGGCCAAGGGGCTCGCCGGTGGCCGGGTCGATGCCGGGGTCGCCGCTCCCCCGCCGCGCGCGCCGCCCGGGATCAGCCCCGGCCGCCCCGAACGAGCGCGGGACGAAGCCCGGTAGCTCCGGTTCCCGCCCTCCGGGCCGGCCAGGCCGGAATTCCAGGCTGGCGGTATCCCCGATGAGGGCCCGCCGAGCGTCGTTGTAGGCGGGGGACAGCAGGTCGTCCAGCGGGACATCAGTGAAGGCGGGGTCGCCGTACCAGGCCTCGCGGTCAGCGAAGGCCAGCTTGGCCGCCTCGGTGACGGTATGGATCAGGGCTGCCGAGCCCGGCCCGGCGGCGTCCAGGTCAAAGCCGGACAGCAGCGCGAGCTGCTGCAAGAACACCGGTCCCTGACCCCAGGGGCCGGTCTTGCACACGGTCAGGCCGGCGTAGTCGTAGCTGACCGGGGCCTCCACTGTGGCCTGCCAGCCGGCCAGGTCGTGCCCGGTGAGCAGGCCGCGGTGCGGTTCGCCGGTCACGTCCAGCACCTCGGTGGCGGCGAACCGGTCCAGCTCCTGCGCCACGAAGCCGTCGTACCAGGCCCGGCGGGCCGCCTCGATCTGGCCGTCGCGGTCGCTGCTGGCCGCCTCCGCCTCCGCCAGGATGCGCTGGTAGGTGGCGGCCAGGGCCCGGTTGACGAACCGGCTGCCGGGTGCGGGCACGTCGCCGCCGGGCAGGTAGACCTCGGCCGAGGTGGGCCAGTGGGCGCGAAACAGGTCGGCCACGCTGGCGATGGACCAGCTGACCGCGGGGGCCAGCGGGTAGCCGTCGGCCGCGTACCCGATGGCGTAGCCGAGCACGTCGCGCAGCCGGAGGGTGCCGTACTGGCGCAGCAGGAGCAGCCAGCCGCCGAAGGCGCCGGGCACGGTCGCGGCCAGCAGCCCGCTGCCCGGCACCAGGTCGAGGCCCAGGCCGGTGTAAGCCTCCACGGTCGCGGCGGCGGGGGCGGTGCCCTGCCCGCAGACCACGAACGTCTCCCCCCGGCGGGCGTCGTGGCCGATGACCGGCACCTCGCCGCCGGGGCCGTTCAGGTGCGGCTCGACCACCTGGAGGGTGAACCCGGCGGCGGCCGCGGCGTCGAACGCGTTGCCGCCCCGCTCCAGGACGGCCATCCCCGCCGCCGAGGCGAGCCAGTGCGTGGACGCCACCATCCCGAAGGTCCCGGCCAGCTCCGGCCGGGTGGTGAACTCCGGAACCTCAGTCATGAGCGTCGCCGTCCTCGGTCACGTCGCTGCCATGATCGTGGGTCATCGGCGGCGAATAGCGCCAGTTTTGACCCACGATAACGGGGCCGGGAGGGGGGTGGGAGGGAGCGGGTGGGGCGGGGCGCTGAGGGGAGGGGAGCGGTAACGTCGGTTCCCATGGACGAGCTGGAGCCCCGGGTGCGGGCGGTCTGCGACCTGAATGTCGCTGAGGCGCGAGAGTACGGCGGGCGGCACGAGTACGACGGCGTGCCGCAGGACCTGTCACCGGACGGCGTGGCGGCCGGCCTGGCCCGGCTGGCGGCGGCCGGGTCCGGGGCGCCGCCGCTGAGCGACCCGCACGACGAGGCGCACCTGCGGGCGTCCGAGGACCTGCAGCGGGTGGTGTACGCCGACCTGCAGCTGCACCGGGTCAACCCGATGTACCACCTCGGGGAGCTGGACCTGGCCTGCTACGACAAGGACTACGCACCGCAGGC
>DASWUW010001036.1:0-8618 GCA_036406335.1 Trebonia sp. | reverse complement strand
CACATAGGTGAACATATGGCAAAGTCGGCTTTGTCGCCCGCTGCCAGGCTCAGCCGCAGGCCGGATCTCAGGGGCTCGCAGCGGGCCGGCGGACGGCGGGACGCTGGCCTTTACCGGGCGCGGAAAATCATTTCATCGAGCTGCTCGGGCTGGTCATGACCTTACGGTCGCGGGCGCCGGTGGCAGCAGGGTGACCGCTGCTGACCGGGCTGCGGCGCCGTCGTCCCCGGCTGCGAATTGCCGCCCGCAGCCGCCGCAAAACCGCGTGCCGGACTTTACTGAGAACCCGCAAGACGGGCACCAGCTAATCATTCCAACCATTGGGCCTTCCGATGTCGCGTGCAGGCTAGCCTTAAGCGGCGCACTGAAAGGATACGCGGGTACTCGTTGCGATGAGAGCCGACTTGTGCGATCGGCGGACGTCGCCCCGTCGTGGGTTTCAAGGGAGCGGGACGGGGCGAGCCGGGATCCGTTCCTTCTAGTTTGAGGTTGTCACCGGGGCGGGGGCGTCGTCGCGGCCCGCCGCCTCGGCCAACGCGGCGGCCTGCTTCCTTTGCAGGCGCCACCCGGTCACGAGCAGCACGATCAGCAGGGCGACGCCCGCCAGCACGTAGGCGTTGCCCCACAGCAGCTGGAAGCCGTGCCAGTGGTACTCGACGTACCCGGGCTGGTCGCCGCGGGTGGCGAACAGCACCGGGTTGGTGTTGGCCTGGGCCCACAGGAAGCCGAGGGAGAAGTTGCCCAGGGTGCGCGCGTTCTCCCAGATTGCGTCCGGCCACGCGGCGAAGACCGCGAGCAGGAACGCCGCCAGGAGCCACAGGCCGCGGGCGGCCCGCTTCCCGGGCGGCGCCGGCCCCGCCGGGACCGCGTCCGGGTGGCGGGCGGCGATCGCGTAGTGCGCCGCGACCGCGACCGCGGGGGCGGTCCAGACCCAGTGGTGGTCCCAGCTTATCGGGGAGACCAGCAGCCCGGTCAGGGCGGTGGCGAGCAGGGCGGGTACCGGGTACCCGGCCCGGTCGAGCAGGTAGGCGGCGGTCAGCCCGGCGGCTGCCGCGAGCGCCGCGGCGACCAGCCACGGGTCCTGTCCGGCGGCCACTGACCCGGCGAACCGGGTGACGATGGCACGCAGCGACTGGTTGCCCGCCCAGCCCGTGAAGCCGGCCCGGTTCCCGTCGGCGAGGAACATGCCGTGCAGCCACCAGCGGACCGAGTCACCGGGCAGCACCGCGAACCCGATGCCGGCGGTGATCGCGAAGCCGGCCAGGGTAGCCGCCGCCTCCCGCCACCGGCGGGTGACCAGCAGGTAGGGCACGAAGATCAGCGGCACCAGCTTGACGCCGGCCGCCACGCCGGTCAGCGCGCCCTTCCACCACCGCGGCCGTCCGTCGGCCCGGGCGGACGGCTGGCTCAGGTCTCCGATGATCATCGCCATCAGCACCAGGTTGACCTGGCCGAGGTAAATGGTGCGCACCACCGGCTGCAGCCAGAAGGTGACCGCCGCGGTAAGCAGGGTCGCACCCAGCCGGACCCGCCGGTCGCGGTAGCCGAGGGCGCCGAAGGTGAACCAGAGCGCCGCGACCAGCGCGAGCATGTTGCCGGCGACCGACAAGACCCACATGGCCAGCCAGGGCAGCAGTGAGGCGGCGGCGAAGGCGATCGCGGCGAACGGCGTGTAGGTGAACTTGAGCGCGAGTGAGCTGTACCCGCCCCAGTCGTAGAGCGGCGCGGCCGCGCCTGGGTCGTAGTAGGGGCCGACATGCCGGACGATCAGCCCGCCATCCCGGTAGACGGTCAGGTCGACCAGGCTGAGCGCGCCGTTGACCGCGTTGAACACCAGCCAGCTGACCACGATAAGGGCGAAGGCGGCGGCGCCCGCCCGCAGCAGCCGGGTGCCCGGCGGACGGGCAGGCGGCGGCGCGCAGGCGGACGAGTTCACAGCAGCCACGTTATCTGCTGCCAGAACGAGAAACCGGGGCCCGTGACGCAACCGCGATCGTCAGCCGCCTTCGACAAGCCGTAGTAGTAGGTCATACTAGGAGGCATGCCATCGCTGACCGGAGCCCGAGCGGGATGAGCGTCATAAGCCTGGTGTCGTCCGGGCCGCTGCTGCTGGCCATCCCGGTCGCCGCCGCGGCCGGCGCGGTGACGTTCCTGTCGCCCTGCTGCCTGCCGCTGGTGCCGGGCTACCTGGCCTACATCACCGGGATGTCCGGCGCGGACGCGACCGCCGCCCCGGCGGAGGCCGCCTCCGGGCCGGCGGCCGCCGGCCCGCTGCCCCCGCCGGAGGCCGGGGCGGTTGCCGCGGACGGCGACGGAGACGGAGGCGTCACCACGCGGACCCGGGCGGAGGCGGCGGCAGTCCCGGCGCGGCAGGCCAGGCGGACGGTCGCCGGGACGGCGCTGTTCGTGGTCGGTTTCTCCGTCGTGTTCGCCTTGGCCGGGCTGGCCGTCGGCGGCCTCGGCCAGCTGTTCAAGACGCACGACTCCGAGCTGACCCGGGTGCTCGGCGGGGTGACCATCCTGCTCGGCCTGCTGTTCTTCGGCGCGTTCGACCGGTTCATGTTCGCCGGGCGGATCTTCAAGCCGTCGTTCATGCCCAAAGCCGGCCTGGCGGGCGCGCCGCTGCTCGGCGTGCTGTTCGGCATAGGCTGGACGCCCTGCATCGGCCCGACGCTGACCGCGGTACTCACCC
The DNA here is from genome assembly GCA_036406335.1 of Trebonia sp. GTDB lineage: Bacteria > Actinomycetota > Actinomycetes > Streptosporangiales > Streptosporangiaceae > Trebonia. The sequence continues at coordinate 5,926 of DASWUW010001036.1, read as the reverse complement.
TGTCGCTGCAGTCGGGAACCGCGGCGCGCGGCGCGTTCCTCGCGTTCGTCTACGGGCTCGGGCTCGGTATCCCGTTCCTGGTCGTCGCGCTCGCGTTCCAGCGGCTGGTGAACGTGCTCGGCTTCTTCAAGCGCAACGCCCGGATGGTCAGCCGGGTCGGCGGCGTGCTGCTGGTGGCGGTCGGGCTGCTAGAGGCGACCGGGGCGTGGACGGCCTCCATCAACTGGCTGCACACGCACTGGTTCAGCACGTACAACCTGCCGCTCTAGGACAGCCTGCCGCGGCGGGGCTCAGCGGCGGGCGGCGGCCCGCGGTTTCAGCGCGACCGGCTTGCGCGGCCCGGGCGACTCCGGCCGCCGGACCGGGCGGGGCTCGGCCGCCGCCTCGACGAAGGCCGCCAGCAGCCGGGGGTCATCGCCCTCCTCCGGGTGCCACTGGACGCCGACCGCGAACCGCTGGCCTTCCACTTCGAGCGCCTCGGTGACCTCGCCGTCGGGCGACCAGCCGCTCACCGTCAGCCCCTCGCCCAGGTTGAACGGGGCCTGGTGGTGCGCGGCGGGTACCCGGATGCGGTCGCCGAGCAGCCTGCCGAGGGTGCTGTCGGCGCTGAGGACGACGTCGTGCGGGGTGTACCGGGCCCGGGCGGGGCGGTGGCCGGGCAGGTCCTGGGTGAGCGTGCCGCCCCGGGCCAGCGCCAGGATGTGCAGGCCGCGGCCGACCGCGAGGACCGGGAGGCCCGCCTCCAGGGCGCCGCGCATCAGCGCCAGCTCGAACCGGTCCCGGCGGTGGTCGGGCTCGTCGGTCGCTTCCGCCCGCTCCTGGTCGTACAGGGCCGGGTCCACGTCCCGGCCCCCGGTGAACAGCACGCCGTCGAGCGTCTCGATGAAGGCGGCCACGGACGACGGCGGGACCGGCGGCACGATGACCGGGGCCCCGCCGGCGCGTTCCACCGCGCGGATGTAGCTGACAGGCGACACCGCGGCCTCCCGGATCCAGTCGCCCCAGCGCGCGGCGTCAAGCTCGCTGGTAATGCCGATGATCGGGCGGCCCATCAAGGTCCCTCCTGTTAGCTTCCCAGCCCAGCGGTCCTCGTCGGGCGTCCGGAGAGCCAACTTATGGCCCCCGCTGCAGCTTTGCCATTATTCTTCCTGACACGACCGGATTCTGACCGGACGATGACATTTTTGTCAGTCCCTCTTTACTAAGCGCACGCCAAGGGGCCTTTCGTTACACCGGCGCCGGCCGGTTCACCCGTGGGCGACGTCAGTGGAATGGCAGAAGTGCACCCGGGACGGGGTCATCGACCGGACCCGCCCGATCGAGGTCTCCCAGGACGGCCGGTCGGCGGCCTGGCCGGGCGGCAGCGGCTGGCCCGGCGGCCCGGCGTACTCGCGCGGGGTGTAGGCGGCGTCCCCGACCAGCAGGTCGAGCGAGCCGTCGCCGGCCGTGACCACGACGCTCTGGTGACCGGCGGTATGACCGGGAGTAGCGATCACCGACAGGCCGGGCAGGATCTCGGCGTCGCCGTCGAGCAGTTCGAACCGCGCGCCGGTGAAGTCGAACCAGCCGGACAGCTCGGGCGACTCGCGCCGGGCGCGGTCGAGTTCGGCCCGCTGGACGTAGAACGGGGCGTTGCGGAACACCGGATTCTGGCCGCAGTGGTCGAAGTGCAGGTGGGTGTTGATCACCAGCGAGATGTCGGCGGGCGTCATGTCCAGCTCGGCCAGAGCGTCGGCGGCCGCGACGTTCACCACCCGCCAGTCGCTGAGCACGTTCTCCGGCCCGCCCACGCCGGTGTCCACCAGGACCGCGCCGCCCGGGTGGGTGATCACGAAGCCGTGCACCGGCCACTGCCCCCGTTCCCCGCCGGGCGGGCGCAGGCCGGCCAGGTGCAGCCGCTTGATCTCGAGGGACACCGGCGTCTCCTGCCTTCGCGTTCCTTTCGGCCCGCGGGTTGGTGGTAACCGCACTACAGGTGGACGCTGCCCGAGATGAGGGTGTGCGTGCCGCCGCCGATCCAGACCGCGCCGTCGGCGTCCGCGGTCACGTGCACCCGGCCGCGGCGGCCGAGCGCGGTGCCCTGGCTGGCCGTGTACGGGGCGGTGACCTTGCCCGCCGCGAGCAGCCACATGCCCAGGCCCGCGTTCAGCGACCCGGTCACCGGGTCCTCGCCGGCGCCGGCGATCATCGGGGTGAAGGCGCGCACCTCGAACGCCTCCGGCGAGCCGGGCGGGTACAGCCCGAAGACTCCGATGTCACGGGAGGTCGTCCCGGGGCGCAGCGCGAGTACGGCCTGCGCGCTGGCCAGCTCGACCGCGAGCCAGCCGGGGCCGTTGTCGGCCCACTGGGCGGACACGATGTCACCCCGGCCGATCCCGAGGGAAACCGCGACCTCGTCGAGTACCGGCTCCTCCACCGGGCCGGAGCGGATCAGCGGCGGCGCCCGGAACGCCAGCGGGCCGTGCGAAGACCGGCGGATCGGCACCAGGCCGACACCGCATTCCTGGATAATCAGCTCCTGCCGGGCCGGCGGCCCGCCCGCCTCGAGCCAGGCGTGCGCCGAGCCGAGGGTGGGATGCCCGGCAAACGGCAGTTCCCGCTCCGGGGTGAAGATCCGCACCCGGTAATCGGCGCGTTGGTCCCCCGGGGCGAGCAGGAACGTGGTCTCGGACAGGTTCGTCCACCGGGCGAAGCGCAGCATCTCGGCGTCGGTGAGGTCGTCGGCGCCGTGGACAACCGCCACCGGGTTGCCGAGGAAGGACTCTTCTGCGAACACGTCGACTTGGCGGAACTGCCGGTGCATGCCGCCATCGTAGCCCCGCGGCCGGCATGACCAACGCCACAGGCGGGCAGACATGCTCGCGTAACATCGTTACGGCAGCATAGAGGGATGATGACGAGCCCTGACGCGCAGGAAGCCGGACGCTGACCGGGTGGACCTGAACACCGTCAGCGCGTTTGCGCCCGCCCCGGACGCCACCTGGCGGGACGGTGACGCGTGGCTCGGCGGCGGCACGTGGCTGTTCTCGGTGCCGCAGCCGGGGCTGACCCGGCTGCTCGACCTGCAAGCCTTCGGCTGGGCGCCGGTGACCGAGTCGGCGGACGGGGTCCTGATCGCCGCGACCTGCACCTTCGCCGAGCTGGCGGCCTGGCGGCCGGACGCCGGAGACTACGCGCCCGCCGCCGCGCTGGCCCGCCAGTGCTGCCACGCGCTGCTCGGGTCGTTCAAGGTGCACAACGTCGCCACCGTGGGCGGCAACATCTGCCTGTCCCTGCCCGCCGGCCCGATGACGTCCTTCGCCAGCGCGCTCGACGGGGTCGCCCTGCTGAGCGGCCCCGGGCCGGCCGGCTCCGGATTCGGTACCCGCCGGGTCCTGGTGGCCGACCTGGTCACCGGAGACAACCGCAACCAGCTGCGCCCGGGGGAACTGCTCACGCACATCTGGCTGCCGCCGCGGCCGCTCGCCGCCCGGACCGCGTTCCGGCAGCTTTCCCTGTCTGCCGTCGGCCGCTCGGCGGTGCTCGTCATCGCCCGCCGCGACCGGGCGGGCGACGGAAACGGCGGCGAGACGGTGGTCTCGGTGACCGCGTCCACCCCCCGCCCGGTCTGCCTGCGCTTCGCCGCCCCGCCCGCCCCGGCCGAGGCCCTGGCCGCGCTGGACGCCGCCGGCCCCGGGTACCTGGACGACGTGCACGGCAGCGCGCCGTGGCGGGCGGCGATGACCCGCCGCCTGGTGACCGAGACGCTCCGGGAAATTGCCGGATGAGAGTCAACGGCCGCGACGCCGCGGGCGAGCCCCGCCCCGGTCAGTGCCTGCGCACCTTCCTGCGCGAGCTGGGCTGGTACGGCGTCAAGAAAGGCTGCGACGCGGGTGACTGCGGCGCCTGCACGGTGCACGTCGACGGCGTCCCGGTGCACAGCTGCGTCTATCCCGCCGCCCGGGCCCGGGACCGCGCCGTGACCACCATCGAGGGGCTGGCCGGCCCGGCGGGCGAGGACGCCGCCGCGCAGGCCGGGCACCCGGTCCAGGCGGCGTTTCTCGCCGCCCAGGGGTTCCAGTGCGGCTTCTGCACCCCCGGCATGATCATGACCGCGGCGGCGCTGTCCCCGGAACAGCGGGCGGACCTGCCGCGCGCGCTCAAGGGCAGCATCTGCCGGTGCACCGGCTACGGCGCGATCGAGGACGCGATCCGGGGTACCGCCCGGGTCGCCCCCGAAGACGGGGACGGCCCGGGCCCGCGGCGGTCACCGGTGGGCCGGGGCATCCCCGCCCCGGCCAGCCAGGCCGTCGTCAGCGGTACCGCCCGCTACACCCTCGACCTCGCCCCGGACCGCGACGCGGACCCGGTCTCCGGGCACCTGCCCCCGGAAACACCGCTGCACCTCAAGCTGGTCCGCGCGCCGCACGCGCACGCCTGGATCCGGTCAGTCGACTCGTCCGCGGCGCTGCGCGTCCCCGGAGTCGTCGCGGTCTACAGCTACCCGGACTCCCCGGCGACGCGGTACTCCACCGCCCGGCACCACCGCCCGGACGACGACCCGTACGACACCCTGCTGTTCGACCGGACGGTGCGCTTCCACGGGCAGCGGGTCGCCGCCGTCGTCGCGGAGAGCGTCGCGGCGGCCGAGGCCGGCTGCCGGCTGGTCCGGGTCGACTACGACATCCGGCCCGCGGTGACCAGTCCGGCCGCCGCGACGGCCCCCGGCGCCCCGCTGCTGCACCCGGATCTCGCGCCGGGCAACATCTGCGCCGAGGTGCACCGCCAGACGGGCGACCCCGACGCCGGATTCGCGGCCGCCGACGTGGTGTACGAGGGAACGTTCCGAACGCAGCGGGTGAATCATGTCGCGCTCGAGACCCACGCCACGGTCGGCTGGCTCGACCACGGCGAGACCGGGCGCACCGCCGCCGGCGGGCGGCTGGTGCTGCGTACCTCGACTCAGGTGCCCTTTCTCACCCGGGATGCGATCTGCCAGGTCTTCGGGCTGGAGAAGGACCAGGTACGGGTGGTGGCCAAACGGGTCGGCGGCGGCTTCGGCGGCAAGCAGGAGACGTTCACCGAGGACGTGGTGGCGCTCGCGGTGCTGCGCACGGGACGTCCGGTGCAGCTGGAACTGACGCGCGAAGAGGTGTTCACCGCTACCAGCACCCGGCACCCGATGTCGGTGACCGTGCGGGTCGGGGCGACCGCGGACGGCAGGCTGACCGCGTTCGCGCTCGACCTCACCTCGGACACCGGCGCGTACGGCAACCACGGTCCCGGGGTCATGTTTCACGCCCTGGAGGAGTCGGTGACCGCCTACCGCTGCCCCAGTAAACGGGTGGACGCCCGCGTGGTCTACACGAACACCGTCCCGGCGGGGGCATTCCGCGGCTACGGCCTGTCGCAGACCGTCTTCGCGGTCGAATCCGCGGTCGACGAGCTCGCGCGGCGGTGCCGCCTCGACCCGGCCGATTTCCGCCGCCGCAACCTGCTGAGCGAGGGCGACGCGCCGGACAACGCGAGCGGCGAGCCCCCGGAGGCGGTCACGGCCGGCCTGGGAACCGACGAGTGCCTCGACCTGGTGGAGAAGGCCCTGGCCAGCGGGCGCGGCGCGCTCGCGCCAGCCGGGTGGCTGACCGGGACCGGGACCGCGGTGGCGCTGCTCGACACTATTCCGCCGGGCGGCCACCCGGGGCGGGCCCGAGTCGCGGAGCGGCCCGGCGGAGGGTACGCCGCGTTCGTGGGAACGGCCGAATTCGGCAACGGGACCACCACCGTGCACCGGCAGCTGGTCGCGGACGTGCTGGGCTGCGAGCCGGGTGACGTCCAGGTGTTCTCGTCCGACACCGACCGCAGCGGGCACGACACCGGGGCCTACGGGTCGACCGGCGTCGTGGTCGCCGGCACCGCCGCCCTGCGGGCCGCCGAGGCGCTGGCCGAG
>DASWUW010001035.1:0-1716 GCA_036406335.1 Trebonia sp. | reverse complement strand
AACGCGCCAGGCCGCGCTCGACCGCCTCGATGATGGCCGGCCGCAGCTGGGCCGCGCTGATGATCGCGTCGACCGAGCCGACGTCGACCGCGCGCTGGATGGAGTGGATCCGGTCGAACTCCGCGGCGACCTGGCCTAGTTTCTCCGCCCGCACGGCGGACTGGACCTCGGCCAGCTGGACGTTCAGCGCGGACCGCTCGGCGCCGCTGGTCTCGCCCAGGCGGCCCTGCAGGCGGGTGACCCGCGGGTCGGCCGCGGTGCGGTTGTTTACCTCGGCCGAGAATACCACCGCCGCCGCCGGGGCGCCGCCGAGCACCGACGCGAACGAGCCCTCGAGGGCCAGCACGGTCATGTTCGGGTTGAGCGCCTTGGAGAACACGACGAAGGCGCCGCCGTGGTAGCGGGAGATCACGCAGAACACGATCGGGCCGTCGAAGTTGACTATTGCCCGGCCGATCTCCGCGCCGTACTCCAGCTGCAGCTTGCGCATCGACTCGGGCGAGCCGTCGAACCCGGACAGGTTGGCCAGCACCACCAGCAGCCGGTTGCCGGAGGCGGCGTTGATGGCGCGCGCGGTCTTCTTCGACGACAACGGGAACAGGGTGCCCGCGTTGTAGGCCTCAGGGCCGTCGGCGGGCGGGAACCCGTGCCGGGGCACCGACCGCGACTCGATGCCGAGCAGGCAGACCGGCCAGCCGCCCAGGTGCACGTCCTGCACCACGGCGGTCTCCGCGTCGGCCATCCCGGCCCAGCGCTCGAGCACCTCGTGGTCCTGGTCGGACAGGGCCCGCATGACGGCGCGGATGTCGAACGGCTTCTTGCGGTCCGGGTTGTGCTCAGCGGAGAAGATCTCGCCGACCGTGCTGAAGTCGCTGTCGGCGGCCGCGTGCGGGTAGCCGGACACGTCCCGGTCCGCCGGGTCGCTGGTGACCGCCCGGCGCGGCGCCGCCTCGCCCGGCGCCCGGTAGGTGTGCGCGTAGTGGGCCATCAGGACGTCGCAGGCGCCCGTGAGGCTGGGCGCCCAGTACTGGGCCTGCCCGTTCGGCCCCATCACCCGGTCGTAGCCGCCGATGCCGAAGTTGTCCTCGGCCGAGACCCCGCCGGAGAAGTCCAGTGACTGCTTGCCGGTGAGCACCATGGCCGAGTCCGGCGTCATCACCAGGATGCCCCGGGTGTGCATGAGCATGGTGGCCTCGGCGTTCCAGTACGGCTGGCCGCCGACGTTGATCCCGGCCACCACGATGTTGATCTCACCTCCGGCCTGGGTGAACTCCACGATCCGCTTGAGCGCGGCGCCGACCCAGTCCAGGTTCTCGGTGCCCGAGTTCATCGCGATCCGGGCCCCGGACGACAGCGCGAACCATTCCACCGGCACGCCGAGGCGGCCGGCCAGGTCGAGCGCGGCGATCACCCGCGAGCACTCCGGCTCCGACAGCGCGCCGAGCGACTTGGTCGGGTCACCGAGCAGCACGACCCGGGTGACTCCCTCCGGGTGCCGGGCGGTCGGCGTGCTGACCACCCCGGCGACGATGGCCGCGGTGTTCTTTCCCCGCGGCCGGCTCACCGGGACCAGCGTGCCGGCGGCGTCGAGGTCGTGCTCGGTGAAGGTGCCGTCCGCCCCGGCCAGCAGCCCGGTCAGCTCGTAGGGGTAGATGGTGCCGCGGCGGGCGGCGCGCAGCACCTTCTGCCGGTAGTCGTCGAGCGGCGGAATGGGAT
>DASWUW010001034.1:0-4049 GCA_036406335.1 Trebonia sp. | reverse complement strand
CCCGCGGCGGCCAGTACGAACGCACCCGTGCAAAGCGAAAGGACGCGCTGTTCCCGCGACCGGGCCAGTCGCAGCGCGTTCAGCACGGCGGCAGGCACCCGGTCCGGGAACCGGGTCGGCAGCACGACAATGGTCTCCGCCTCTTCCAGCGTGTCCAGCCCGTGCGGAACTTCCATCCGGAAACCGGCATCGGTCATGACCGACGGTGCCGGACCGCAGATGGCGACGCGGTACAACGGCGCGCCCGACGCCAGGGTGAGGCTGGCGCCGAAGACGTCGCTGGCCACCGCGAGTTCGAACAGGGCCACGCCGTCGCAGGCCACAACCGCGACGGCGTGCGGCCGGCCCCGGCCGGGCTTCCGCGGCGTTCGCGGGCGGGCGGGCCGAATGGCAATTTTGTCGTGCACCCTGTCGATTTTGCCACTTACGGTGCCGGCTGACGAGTCAGAGGCTTGAGCCATGTCCGCTACAGAAGCCTGCGCCTGCCGCACCCTGATCGTCGGCGACCCGTTCGTTCTGCGGCCGTGCCGCCTGAAGGACCGGATGCTGGCGCGTGTGTTCGGCGCGTCGCTCGACCGGCAGCTGGCCGCGGGCCGCCTGCCCGAGTCAACCCCGCTGCTGGCCGCCCGGGCCCAGTCCATTGTCGCGGTCTCCAGCCGCCGGGCAGTGGCCCGCAACTGGGAACACCTGCTGGAGGTGGCGCGCCGCGCCCGGACCGCGCGCCCGGCGGCGGCCCCGCTTCGCAGCGACCAGATCGTCGCCGCCGAGCCGGCCATCCGGTTGCTGCTGGAGCGCCTGGCCGCGCCGCTGCCGGTGACGGCTCAGGGTGCCGCGCTGGCCCGGATTCCGCTGAACGACGCCACCGGGCCGGTATACAGCCAGCGCAGTCCCGTTACGCTCGCCGAGCTGCTGGATACCGCTACCGCGCACCTCGACCCGTCCCTGCCGCTCACCCCGTGACCAGCAGGCCACTGACCAGGGGGCGCCATTACCGGGTGGCGGATTTGTTGTGCCGGCCGGAGGTTGACGTCGTCGGCCCGTGGACGAAGCATGGGCTTCGGAACGCGGCGGCCGGGAGTTCGGCCGGGCGGACGAGGAGGACACGTGAAAACGCGCGCGGCGGTGCTGTGGGACCGGAACAAGGACTGGTCGGTCGAGGAGGTCGACCTCGACCCGCCGAAGGCGGGAGAGGTGCTGGTCGCCATCAGCGGCAGCGGCCTGTGCCACTCCGACGAGCACGTGGTCACCGGGGACCTGCCCACGGCGGTCCCGGTGATCGGCGGGCACGAAGGCGCGGGCATCGTCCAGGAGACCGGCCCCGGTGTCACCGGCCTCGCCCCCGGGGACCGGGTGATCTTCAGCTTCGTCCCCTCCTGCGGCCAGTGCCGCGCCTGCAGTTCGGGCCTGGGCAGCTTGTGCGAGCTCGGCCAGTTCATGCGTACCGGGCGGCAGATCTCTGACCACACCGCCCGGCACCACGCCCGCGGCCAGGACCTCGGGCTGGTCTGCCTGCTGGGCACCTTCGCCGAGCACACCGTGGTCAACCAGGCCAGCTGCGTCAAGATCGACGATGACCTGCCGCTGGACCTCGCCTGCCTGCTGGGTTGCGGCGTGATCACCGGCTGGGGTTCCGTGGCCTATACCGGCGAGGCCCGGGTGGGCGACGTGGTCGTGGTGGTCGGCGTGGGCGGCATCGGCATCAACGCCGTGCAGGGCGCGGCCGCCGTCGGCGCCGAGTACGTCGTCGCTATCGACCCGGTGGCGTTCAAGCGGGAGAAGGCCCTCGAATTCGGGGCCACCCACGCGGTCGCCTCCAACGAGGAAGCCGCCGAGGTGCTCACCCGGCTGACCCGGGGCCGGATGGCCAACGTGTGCGTGAACACGATGGGCGTGGGGGCCGGGGACCAGATCGGGGCGAGCCTGGCCCTGGTCGGCAAGCGCGGCCGGGTCGTCGTCACCAACATTCACCCGGCGAGCGAGACCCGGGTGACGATGAGCGCCCTGGACCTCACCACCTACGAGAAGCAGGTCCGCGGCTCGCTGTTCGGCTCGTCCAACCCGCGGTCCGATATCCCCCGCATGATCGAGCTGTACCGCAGCGGCAAGCTGAAGCTGGCGGAGCTGCGGACGCGCACCTACAGCCTGGACGAGATCAACGCCGGCTACGACGACATGCGCAACGGCCGCAACCTGCGGGGTGTCATTACCTTCTGACCAGGCCGTCCCAGGGTGCGGCCAGGCGGAGCGTTAGCTCTCCGGCGCGCCCTGCGACTGGCCGAAGGAGTCCGGGATGGTGGTGTAGCCGCCGCCGCTGTACAGCCCGATCTCGCCGGCCAGGTTCGGGTCGCTCAGGCCGGCGCCCGCCTTCAGGTCGGCCAGCATCTGGGTGTAGTTCCCGCGGTTCAGGTACTCCGCGATCGCCTGGATGCCGGCGGCGGCGGTGGGATAGGACTGCAGGAAGGTGACGCCGTCGCCGTCGTCCTGGATCCCCACGCCGCCGCAGCAGGGCTCGCTGACGTTGATCGGGTTGTTGGCCCCGACGATGCCGTAGGGCGGGCTGCCCGCCTCGTTCTGCATCCAGTAGCCGATGGAGACGATGTTGGCGCTGGTCAGCGGGGCGCCGACGGCAGTCAGGATGGCCTCGGACCAGGCCTTCTGGTTATCGCCCTTCGGGGTCTCGTACTCCGCCGTGGCCTGCGGCGTCATCCCCGAGCCGGCGACGGGCTGAACCGCGGTCGGAGTCGGCGCCGGAGGCTGAGTCGGGGTCGGCGTGCCCGCCGGGCTTGTGGTCAGGCTGGCCGACGGCGCGGGCTTCGGCTTCTTGGTGTGCTTGACCGCCGGTGACGTCTTGGGGTGGGCCCGCAGGCTGGCCGGGACCGACGCGACCGCGTAGCTGAACGAGTTGACGCTCGGCGTCAGGACCGGGGTCGTGTCCAGCAGGGCCGCGGCCGGCGCCTTGGCCGTGCTGCTGCTGTCCGACAGCGGTGTGGGCAGCACTCCGGTGCCGACCGCCACCCCGGCGCCGAGCAGGACCGCGGTGAACCCGATGCTCATCGTCACGCGAGACGAGAACGGCAGGCGGCGTCCCTTCAGCTGACGATGCGATGCGTGAGGCCGCTTCAAAGCGGGCCGTTCATCGAGCACGGGCTCCAAGCTGGACTCTCCCCAAAAACCGCCGACTGGGCAACGGTTCCGGATATTAACGGAAAGCGGGAGACCCTGTAAGTTAAACGCGCATACCTAAAGATCTGGTATAGAACGGCGTCACAGCCGTATCTGGGGACAACTCTGGTTACAGGGCGGCCGGCCGCGGCCCGGTTCCTAGCGGCCGGGAAGACAGCCGCGCAGCACCGCGGCCAGCTCGGCGCCGCGGGCGTCCCCCCCGCCGGGGAACGACATCCGGCGGGGGATCCAGGCCCAGGCGATGCCGTGCCAGGGGTCGGCGACGGCGATGGAGCCGCCCGCGCCGTCGTGGCCGAACGCCTGGTGGCTGCCGTAGCGGAGCCGGTCGTCAGCCTTCTGGAACACGATGCCGTAGCGGGTCGGCGCCCGCAGCACGAGGTCCTCGCCTGCCGTCTGGACCTGCCCGAACTGCGCGATCGTGGCCTCGCTGAGCAGCCGCGGGAACCCGTCGACCTCGTCGGCGCACATCGCGTAGAGGCGGGCCAGGCCGCGGGCCGATCCCACCCCCGCGGCGGCGGCCTGCCCGCAGGCGCGGAAGGCGCGGATGTTCGGCAGCTGCTCAGTCCGCTGCCCGGTCCGGTCTTGCGCGGCGACGTTGAAGGTCATGCCGGGGATGCTGTCCGGCCCGGGCGGCGGCCCGCCCTGCTGTGCCTGCTGAGCCAGCTGCTCCGGGGTCGGGCTGGCGGGCAGCACCGGGCGTACCCGGGGATCGACGTCCTCTGGGGTGGCGATATAGAAGTCGATGCCGCGCGGGTCGCCGATCTCCCGCCGGAAGAAGTCCGCGACGGAGGAGCCGGCGATGCGCCGGGCCAGCTCGTCCATGATCGTGCCGATGGTCAGCCCGTGATAGCCGTGTGCCTGGCCCG
>DASWUW010001033.1:0-1585 GCA_036406335.1 Trebonia sp. | reverse complement strand
CCGGCAGGCCCCGCGTGCCGGTGCCGCCCGGGTACCCGCCCTCGTCCCGCCGGTAGCGGTGGCCCCACTCCGCCGCGATCAGCATCTCGGCCGTGTGCGGGGCGTTCTTCAGCGGGTTGTCGGCCGCGTCCCACTCGCCCGAGCCCACCTTGTCCACCTCGGCCCGCACCGCGATCAGCGCGTCGCACAGCGCGTCCAGCTCAGCCAGGGACTCGCTCTCGGTCGGTTCGATCATGAACGTGCCCGCCACCGGGAACGACATGGTCGGCGCGTGGAAGCCGTAGTCGATGAGCCGCTTGGCCGCGTCCTCGACGGTGATCCCGCCGGGCAGCCGGCGCAGGTCCACCACGCACTCGTGCGCCACCAGCCCGTCCCGGCCGGCGTACAGGACCGGGAAGTGCGGCGCGAGCCGGCGCGCGACGTAGTTCGCGGACAGGACAGCCACCTGGGTGGCCTGGCGCAGCCCGGCGGTGCCCATCAGGGCGATGTACGCCCACGAGATCGGCAGGATGCCGGCCGAGCCGTACCGGGCGGCCGCGACCGGCCCTCCGGCGGGCGTCCCTTCCTGCTCGCCCATCCGGGCGGGGAGGAACGGGGCGAGGTGGGCCTTGGCCGCGACCGGCCCGACCCCCGGGCCGCCGCCGCCGTGCGGGATGCAGAACGTCTTGTGCAGGTTCAGGTGGGACACGTCCCCGCCCAGCAGCGCGGGTGACGCCACGCCGGCCAGGGCGTTGAGGTTGGCCCCGTCGATGTACACCTGGCCGCCGGCCTCGTGCACCAGGTCCGCGACGGCGGTGATGGTCTCCTCGTAGACCCCGTTGGTGGACGGGTAGGTGACCATGATCGCGGCCACCCGCCCCGCGTGCTCGGCCAGCCGGGCCCGCAGGTCGTCCAGGTCGACCGCGCCGTCCGCGCCGCACCGGACCACCGCGACCCGCAGGCCGGCCAGTACCGCGGAGGCCGCGTTGGTACCGTGCGCGGAGGCGGGGATCAGGCAGACGTCACGGGCTCCCGGCCCGGCCACGGCGTCGCCGCGCGAGCGGTGGTACGCCCGGATGGCCAGCAGCCCGGCGAGTTCGCCCGCTGACCCGGCGTTGGGCTGCAGCGAGCAGGCGTCGTAGCCGGTCACCGCGCACAGCCAGCGCTCCAGGTCGCCGATTAGCTCGGCGTAGCCCGCGGCGTCCTCCGCCGGGGCGAACGGGTGGAGCCCGGCGAACCCGGGCCAGGTGACCGGCTCCATCTCGGCCGCCGCGTTCAGCTTCATCGTGCAGGAACCGAGCGGGATGACCGAACGGTCCAGCGCGACGTCCAGGTCCGACAGACGGCGCAGGTAGCGCAGCATCGCCGTCTCGCTGCGGTAAGCGGAGAAGACCGGGTGGGTGAGGAACTTCGAGGTCCGGGCGAGGGACCCGGGGTAGGGGGCGGGGGCGGGGGCACCGTCGTCGGCGGCGGCCGACAGCCGCAGGCCGGCCGACGGAACGCCCGCCAGCGCGGCCGCCACGTCGCGCAGGTGCTCCGGCCGGGTCGTCTCGTCGCAGGAGACCTGCACGGCTCCGCCGCCTGCGTCGTACAGCTGGTAGCCGGC
>DASWUW010001032.1:0-3173 GCA_036406335.1 Trebonia sp. | reverse complement strand
GACCTCGGTGCCTGCCTGGGCGTCCCCGCGGTCACCGCGCACCGGGCGCTGACGTCGGGCGCCGGGGCCGCCCGGCTCGGACCCGGCGCCATGACCGGGCAGCGGGTGCTCGTGCAGGGCGGCGCGGGCGCGGTCGGCAACGCCGCCATCCAGCTCGCGGTCTGGTCCGGGGCGACGGTCATCACCACGGTCAGCAGCGATGAGAAGGGCGCGCTGGCTACCGGGGCGGGCGCGCACCACGTGGTCGACTACCGCACCCGGGATGCCGCCGCCGCGATCCGCGAGCTTGCCCCGGACGGCGTCGACCTGATCGCCGAGGTCGCCCCCGCGGTCAACAACGACCTCGACCTGGCCGTGGCCGCCAACGGCGCGACCGTTGCCATCTACGCCAACAACGGCGGGGACAAGTTCACCGTTGACATCCGCCCGACCTTCGCCCAGAACCTGCGCTACCAGTTCCTGCTGCTCTACACCCTCGAGCCGGCGCGACTGGCGGCCGCGGCGCAAGACGTGACCGCGGCGATCGGCGCCGGGGCGCTACGGGCGGGCGAGCAAGCCGGGCTGCCGCTGCACCACTACCCGCTGGAGGACACCGCCGCCGCGCACGACGCGGTCGAGCGCGGCGTGGTCGGCAAGGTGCTGATCGATATCGGCTAACGGCCGGCGCGCTCGTCAACCCACGAGTGGAGCAGTACGAGCCAGCCGGTCGCCACCGCCGTGCACGAGAGGCAGAAGACCAGCAGGACCACAGGGGCGAAAGGCGACCCGTCCGGCACCAGCGGGAGCCCGGCCAGCAGGCCCGCTACCGCGACAGTGGCCCAGGAAAGCGGCTCGGCCGCTTTCCTTTTCTGCGCCGGCTCCCTGGCCGGCTCTCCTGCCCGCCGGGCTGGAGCAAGGCCGGCGGTGAGGGCGGGCAGGTCCCCGTAGGTACGGGAGGCGAGCGTGCGGCCGACTCGCCGCCCGAACTCGTCCCGGTCCAGCCGTCCTTGGACGAATGCCACCTTGAGCAGTTCGATCACCTGCTCGCGGTCAGCGCGCGAGGTCCGCAGGTGATGCCGGCCGCCTTCGCCGCTCGCTGTCTCGTCGCCTGACCCTGCCATGCCGGTGCCTCTCCGCAAACATGATCCACGGCTAGCGTAACCCGGGTAACCAGCAATGGCCATGGTCAGGGGGCGGCCGGCCAGGTGCTGACCGACGTCAGCCGAGTGTCGGTGCCCCCGGTTACGATCGGTGCCATGGCTTACGACGAAGTTCTGGCGCGCCGGATCCGGGACCTGATCGGTCCCGACCCCGAGCTGACGGAGAAGAAGATGTTCGGCGGCCTCGCCTTCTTGATTCACGGGCGGATGGCGATTTCCGCTAGCGGGGCGGGCGGCGTGCTGGTCCACGCCGGCCCCGGGCAGACGCAAGACCTGCTCGCTTCCACCGCGGCTACCACCGCGGTGATGGGAGGCCGGGAGATGCGCGGCTGGCTGCGGGTCAGTGCGGAGCACCTGGGCACCGACGACGACCTGTCCCCGTGGGTCGACCGCGGGATCGAGCACGCCCGGTCGCTTCCGCCCAGGTAACCGGCGCCCGTTACGGCCGGGCCGGGTGCGCAGGCCGGCCATCCCGCCGTCCACCGCCGGCGTCGGCGGCACCGCGGCGGAGCCGACCGGTAAACCAATGCCGTTAAAGCAAAGGTCTATGCGGCGGGCTGGCCTTCCTCAGCCGCGCAGCGCCTTAGTCCAGGCGCTCTTACGGAGCAGGCGCAGCCCGTTGAGCCCGACGATGACGGTGGACCCTTCGTGCCCGAGGACGCCGAGCGGCAGCGGCAGCTGCCCGCCCAGATCCCAGATCACCAGGACGGTAATGATCGCAGCGGCGATGACCAGGTTGGCGGTGACTACCCGGCGGGCACTGCGCGACAGCGTGATAACCGCAGGAACAGTCGCCAGATCATCGCGCATGATCACCGCGTCGGCGGTATCCAGAGCCAGGTCAGAGCCGGCGCGGCCCATCGCGACCCCGGTGTGCGCCGCGGCGAGAGCGGGAGCGTCGTTGATGCCGTCGCCTACCAGCAGCACGCGCTGGCCGGCCGCCTCCAGAGTGCGCACAGCCTCGACCTTGCCTTGCGGGAGCAGTCCGGCACGGATATCAGTGATCCCCGCCTGGGCCGCGAGCCGACTGGCGGCACGCTGGTTGTCGCCGGTCAGCAGCAGCGGCGCGCTGCCGGTGACCGCCGTGATCCGGGTGACCGCAGCGCGAGCGGCCGGGCGCATCCGGTCGGCAATGCCCAGCAGCGCGACCGGGGCGCCGTCGATACGGACCACGGCGGCGGTCTGGCCGGCGTTCTCCAGAGCCGCCACCGGGACCGCGATCCCTTCATCGGTGCCGGGGCCGAGTAGGCAGGCAGGGCTGCCGATCTCCACCAGATGGCCACTGACCCGAGCGCGGACACCCCGGCCGGGCTGCGCGGTGAACTCCTGGGCACGGACGAGGGAAAGGCCCGCCTCGCGGGCAGCAGCGACCACGGCCCGCCCGAGCGGGTGCTCAGACGGGTTCTCCGCGGCTGCGGCCAGCGTGAGGAGCTCCTTCTCGCCCAAGCCGGTGCCGGGCAGCAGGGTGACCGCGGCCAGGCGGGGAGTGCCCTCGGTCAGGGTGCCGGTTTTGTCGAAGGCGACGCGGGTGACGCTACCGACCTGCTCCATTACGACGGCGGACTTGACCAGGACGCCGTGGCGTCCGGCGTTGGCCATCGCGGCGAGCAGCGGCGGCATGGTGGCCAGGACTACGGCGCACGGGGAGGCGACGATCATGAAGGTCATCGCGCGCAGCAAGGTGGGCTGGAACGTCGCGCCCGCTAGCAGCGGAACCGCGAACAGCAACAGGGTCGCGGTGACCATGCCGGCCGAGTAGCGCTGCTCGACCTTCTCGATGAACAGCTGGGTCCTGGCTTTCGTGGCCGAAGCCTCATCGACCATCGCCACGATCCGGGCGACCACAGAATCCTGCGGCTCCCGGTCTACCCGCACTCGCAGCGCGCCGGTCCCGTTGGCGGTGCCCGCGAACACCTCGTCGCCGGCCGCCTTGGGCACCGGCAGCGGCTCGCCGGTGATGGTGGCCTGGTCAACGTCGCTGGCCCCGGACAGCACCCGGCCGTCGGCGGCGAGCCGTTCGCCGGGGCGCACCCG
>DASWUW010001031.1:0-4178 GCA_036406335.1 Trebonia sp. | reverse complement strand
CGCCCGAAGGCCGCACCGTGAGGGTACTGGTGGTCCGGCCCGACGGCATGGGCGACGTGCTGCTCACCGGCCCCGCGGTCCGTGCGGTCGCGGCGAGCGGGGCAGACGTGACGTTCCTGGCCGGACCGCACGGCACCGGAGCCGCCGCGCTGCTGCCGGGGGTAAACCGGGTACTGGAGTGGCGGGCGCCGTGGATAGATCCCGAGCCGGGTGCGTTCGACCCCGGCCCGGTGCAGTCGCTCATCCGGCAGGCGGCCCGGCTCGGTCCCGATGCCGCGGTCGTCTTCACCTCGTTTCACCAGTCGGCCCTGCCGACGGCGCTGGCGCTGCGGCTGGCGGGCGTACCGCAGATCGCCGCGATCAGCGAGGATTACCCGGGTTCACTGCTCGACGTCCGCTGTCCCCCGCCGGGGGACATCCCGGAACCCGAGCGAAACCTCCGGCTGGCCCGGGCGGCCGGCTTCGAGCTGCCACCGGGAGACAACGGCGGGCTGGCGGTCCGGGCCGGCCTGGCCGACGGCCGCGGGCTGACCGGCGACGGCCCCTACGTAGTCCTGCACGCCAGCGCGTCCGTCCCGGCCCGGGCTCCCTCCGCGGGCCGGGTCGCGGCTATCGCGGCCGGGCTGGCCGCGGCCGGGATCCGGCTGGCGGTCACCGGTTCGGCCGCCGAAACCGAACTCACCGCGGCGGTCTGCCGGGCCGCCGCGGCGGCGGGCCCGGCCCCGGTGGACCTGGGCGGGCGGACCAGCCTGCCGGAGCTGGCCGCCGTGCTGGCCGGGGCCGACGCGGTAGTCGCGCCGAACACCGGTGCGGCCCACCTCGCCGCCGCGGTCGGCACAGCCGTAGTCAGCCTGTTCGCCCCGGTCGTGCCGGCGGCCCGCTGGGCGCCGTACGGGGTGCCCGCGATCGTGCTCGGCCGCCAAGACGCCCCCTGCGCCGGCAGCCGGGCCCGGGTCTGCCCCGTCCCCCGCCACCCCTGCCTCGACCTGGTCGACCCGGACGACGTGGTCACCGCGGTGGCCGAACTCCGCGGCCGGCCCGTTCCCGGGCCGGCTCACGCCGAGGCCGGCCGATGAGGATTCTGGTCTGGCACCGCCACGGGTCCTGGATGACCAGTTTCGTGCAGGGGCCGCACGACTACCTGGTGCCGGTGACCCCGGACCGCGGACCGTTCGGCCTGGGCCGGGCCCGGACCTGGGACTGGCCCGCCAGCGTGACCGAGGTTACCCCGGAGCAGCTGCGCGACACTCCGGTGGACGTGGTCGTCCTGCAGCACCCCGGCGAGCTGCCGCTGGCCACCCGCTGGCTGGGGCGCCGGCCGGGACAGGACCTGCCGGCGGTGTACGTCGAGCACGACGCCCCCGCCGGGCCGGCCGCGGACACACCGCACCCGCTCACCGGAGCCGACGGCATCATGCTGGTGCACGTTACCCGGTTCAACGCCCTGTACTGGGACTGCGGCGGGCGTCCGGTGACGGTGATTGAGCACGGCATCCCCGATCCGGGAGCCCGGTGGACGGGTGACGTAGCCCGGGCCGCGGTGGTGGTCAACGACCCGCTGCCCCGGGGCCGCACCGTGGGCGCCGACCTGCTGGCCGGCTTTGCCGGCCACGCGCCGCTCGACGTGTTCGGCATGCGGGTGACCGGGCTGGGCCGCGCGCTCGGGATGACCGCCGGGCAGTGCCGCGAGTACGAAGACCTGCCGCAGGCCCGGTTGCACGAGCAGCTTCCGCGGCGACGGGTCTACCTGCATCCGTTCCGCTGGACGTCCCTCGGGCTGTCCCTGATCGAGGCCATGTACCTGGGCATGCCGGTCGTGGTGCTCGCGGCCACCGAGGCACCGCGGGCGGTACCGCCCGCGGCCGGGGCGATTACTACCGACCTGACCGAGCTGCACGCCGCGGTCAGGCGCTTCATCCGTGACCCGCAGGCCGCCCGCGACGCCGGGCTGGCCGCCCGGGAAGCCGCAGGGGCGCGGTACGGACTCAAACGGTTCCTGCGCGAATGGGACCAGGTACTCCAGGAGGTGCGCGCATGAGAATCGCCATGGTGTCCGAGCACGCCGACCCCGCGGCGGTGCTGGGCGAGACCGACGCGGGAGGCCAGAATGTACACGTCGGCGCGCTGTCGGCGGCCCTCGCGGAACGCGGCCACGAGGTGACCGTCTATACCCGGCTCGCCGGCCCCAGGGCCCGGCGCCGGGCCCGGTTCGGCCCGGGCGTCGTCGTGCGGCGTCTGTCCGCCGGCCCGGCCGTGCCGCTGCCCAAGGACGAACTGCTCCCGTTTATGCCGGAGTTCGGGACCAGGCTGGCCCGGCTGTGGCAGCAGGACAGGCCCGATATCGTGCACGCGCACTTCTGGATGTCCGGTCTGGCCGCCCTCCGCGGCGCCGCCGGGCTGCCCGTTCCCGTGGTGCAGACTTTTCACGCCCTGGGCGTGGTGAAGGCGCGGCACCAGGGCGCCGCCGACCCCAGCCCGGCCAGCCGGGTCGAGCTCGAGCGGCACCTCGCCCGGTCCTGCGACCAGGTCATCGCCACCTGCTGCGACGAAGCCGGCGAGCTGACCGCGGCCGGCGTCCCCGCCGGCCAGGTCTCCGTCGTGCCGTGCGGCGTGGACACCAGCGTGTTCACCCCGGACGGCCCGGCCGCGCCGCGCACCGCCCGGCCGCGACTGCTGGCCCTCGGCCGCCTCGTGCCGCGCAAGGGGGTGGCGGACGTGATCACCGCCCTGGCCAAGCTGCCGGACGCGGAGCTGGTGGTGGCGGGCGGCCCCGACCGCCGCAGGCTGGCCGCCAGCGACGACTACCGCCTGCTGCGCGAGGCCGCGGCCGCGTACGGCGTCGAGGAACGGGTCATCTTTACCGGCGGCGTCGCCCGGGCCGAGGTGCCGGCGCTCATCCGGTCCGCCGACGTGGTGGTCGCCGCGCCGTGGTACGAGCCGTTCGGCATCGTGCCGCTCGAGGCCATGGCCTGCGGCATCCCGGTGGTGGCGAGCGCGGTCGGCGGCCTGGTCGACTCCGTGGCGGACCGGCAGACCGGCTGGCTGGTGCCCGCTCGCGATCCCGGAGCGCTGGCCAGCGCGCTGGACCAGCTGCTGGCCAACCCGGCCCAGCGGGCCGCCCTCGGCGCCGCGGGGGTGGAAAGGGCCCGCCAGCGTTACTCCTGGCGGCGCGTCGCCGAGCAGACCGAGACGGTCTACCTGCGGCTGACCGCGGATGCGGGCCGGGACCGGCGGCCGATCGCGGACCGCACGCTGGCGGCGGGTGCCTCATGACCGCTCCGGTCCGGGCCGCCGCGTCCGAGTTGACCCGGCACATCGACCATCTGATCGAGGCGCTGCGCAGCACCGAGACCAAGCTGGAGACGGCCCGGCAGTGGGGCCGGAGGCTAGCCGTGCCCCTGCTCGGAGGGAACCGGCTGCTGGTAGCCGGGAACGGCGGCAGCGCGGCCGAGGCCCAGCACCTGACCGCCGAGCTTGTCGGGCGCTACGCGGCCGACCGGCCGCCGCTGTCCGCCATCGCGCTGCACGCGGAGACCTCGGCCCTGACCGCCATCGGCAACGACTACGGCGCCGCGGAAGTCTACGCCCGCCAGGTCGCGGCGCACGGGCGCGAGGGTGACATCGTCCTGTTGCTGTCGGCCAGCGGCCGCAGCGCCAACGTGCTCGCGGCCGCCGAACGGGCCCGGGCCCTCGGCCTGACGGTCTGGGCGATGACCGGCCCGGCGCCGAACCCGCTGGCGAGCCTGGCCGACGAGGCCATCTGCGTGGCCGGAGCCGACACCGCGATCGTGCAGGAAGTCCACCTGGTCGCCATTCACACACTGTGTGACGCGCTGGACGCGCGGATCTTGGAGGTGACGGCTCCGTGAATACAGCAGGTCCCCTCGTCGTGGTGGGTGACGCACTGCTCGACTGCGATATGGACGGGCAGGTCAGCCGGCTGTGCCCGGACTCGCCGGCACCGGTGCTGGAAGAAGCCGGGCCGGCTTGGCGGCCCGGCGGTGCCGCCTTGACCGCGCTGCTGGCCGCCGCCGAGGGAAACCCGGTCATCCTGGTCGCGCCGCTCGGGGACGACGAAGCCAGCGTCACCGTCCGGGCGCTGCTGGAGCCGCATGTGACCGTGGTCGGGTTGCCGCTGACCGGGCCGCTGGCGGAAAAGACCCGCTTCCGGGCGGGCG
>DASWUW010001030.1:0-4144 GCA_036406335.1 Trebonia sp. | reverse complement strand
CGACCCCGGCGCTCAGCGGGCTCGGCGGACTGATCGCCTCGTTCGAGAGCACCGGCCTTGATGTCAGCTCCTCGATCGATATCCCGGCCGGCATCGCAGAGCCCAGCGTCGGTGTGACGGTCTACCGGGTCGTCCAGGAATGCCTGACCAACGCCTGCCGGCACGGCGACGGGACGGCCACCGTCGACCTGTGCGCACACGACGGCAGGATCTGCCTCACCGTGGAGAACCCGGTCGGGCGGGCGCTCCGGAGCCCCGGCCCGGGCAGCGGACTCGGGCTGGCGGGGATGCGCGAACGCGTCGAGTCCTCCGGCGGGCGGCTGACGATCAACTCCGGCGGCGGGCGATTCCGGGTACGCGGGGAGTTCATCCCCGTGGGAGCCGTCGTCCCGTGACGCGGATTCTGATCGTCGACGACCAGGACGATATGAGGGCCGGCATCCGGGCGATGCTGCTGCTCGACCCGGCTCTCGTTGTCGCCGGCGATTTCTCGGACGGACTGCAGGTCGTCCCGTTCCTCCGGGACCACCCGGTCGACCTGGTACTGATGGACATCCGGTTTCCTGAGCAAGACCGTGAGCCCGGCTGAACTCGTGGCCGGGATCACCGAGGTCGTCGGCGGCGGCGGCGCGTTGTCCGCCGCCGCGACGGCCGCGCTCATCGGGCACATGACCGACAGCCCGCCCCCGGTGATCGACCAGGAACTGCGGCGCCGTTTCGGTGCGCTGACTCCCAGGGAGCGGGACGTGGTCGTGCTTGTCGCCAGCGGTCTCGGCAACGACGAGATAGCGGCCCAGTTGTCCGTGTCGCCGTTCACCGTGAAGACGCACGCGGTGCGGGCCATACGAAGGTCGGCCCGCGACCGGGCGCAACTCGTCTCGTTCACCTTCCGGGCCGGGCTTTACCGCTGAGCCCCGGCCGCGCGGTCGCACGGCGGCGCCGGGCCGGCGGCCAGGACGGCGGGTCCCGGCGGGCGGCGCCGCAGCAGCGTGCGGACGGTGAGCGCGCTGACGCCGAAGAAGGCCATCGCGATCCCCATCGGCAGGTCGTTGTCCGGCCCGGCCACGCCCACCAGCGGCGCGGCGGCCGCCCCGATGGAGAACTGCAGCACGCCGAGCAGCGCGGACGCGCTGCCCGCGGCGTGCGGGAAGTCGTTCAGGGCCAGGGCCATGGCGTTGGGGGCGACGAAGCCGTTGGAGCTCAGCACGAGGAACATGCAGCCCAGGACGGCGGCCAGCCCGAGCGAGTGGGTGGCCAGGATGACCAGCAGCCCGACGCTGCCCGCGGCCAGGCCGACGGCGCCGAACGTGAACAGCCGCACCGGCCCGAGCCGGCCGACCAGCCTTCCGTTGACGTGGCTGGCCAGGATCAGCCCGGCCCCGTTGAGGCCGAAGGCGAGGCTGAACTGAGCCGGGCTGAGCCCGAAGGAATTCTCCAGGGCGAACGGCGCGCCGGACACGTAAGCGAAGATCGCGCCGAACCCGATCCCGCAGGCCAGCGCGTTCACCAGGAAAGCCCGGTCGGTCGCGACCGACCGCATGGTGCGCACGGTCGCCCCGATGCTGTCGCCGCTGCGGTTGGCGGGCGTCAGTGTCTCCGGCAGGCAGAAATAGGCGGCCGCCAGCAGAACGAGTCCGGCCGCCGCCAGCGCGGCGAACAGGAACCGCCAGGAGCCCAGGGTCAGCAGGGCGGCACCGAGCTGCGGGGCCAGCAGCGGGCCGACCCCGACCACCGTCATCAGCATGGAGAAGAAGCGCGCGGCCACCGCGCCGGAGTACAGGTCGCGCACGATCGCCCGGCAGACGACGATGCCCGCGGCCCCGCCGAGACCCTGCAGGAACCGGAACGCCAGGAAGACGTAGATGTCCGGTGCCGCCGCGCAGCCCGCGGCGGCCAGGATGAACGCCAGCAGCCCGCAGAACAGCGGCAGCCTGCGGCCGACCCGGTCGCTGACCGGCCCGATGATGACCTGGCCCAGCGCGAGCCCGATCAGGCAGGTGGTGAGCGACGCCTGGGCCGCCGACGTGCTGGCGTGCAGGTCGCGGCTGAGGCTAGGCAGAGCGGGCAGGTACAGGTCGACGCAGAGGGAGCCGAGGGCCGACAGCGGGCCGGTGATGAGGAGCATCTGCGCGGGACGGGTTACCGCCATCCTCATGCGCTCGATGCCCCGCTTCACCGCCGGAAGTACGCTGCTGGTGCCGTTCTGGATCTTCGCGGCTAAATAGGACACTGTCAATGTAACGTCGCGCACAGGGCAAAGGCGCTGATGCGGGACCCGGCCTACCTGGAGTGCGGATGGACTCACCGGGAGTGTTCGCCGACCCGGCGGCTCAGCGGGCGTGCTGGCATCCCGTCGCGTTCGCCAGTGCGGTCGCTGACCGTCCGGTGCACGCCGACCTGCTGGGCGAGCCGCTGGTGCTGTGGCGCGGGGCCGGCGGGAGGCCGCGGGTGATGTCGGACCTGTGCGTGCACCGCGGCACCGCGCTGTCGCTCGGCTCGGTCCAGGGCAACGAACTGGTCTGCGCCTATCACGGCTGGCGTTACGGCGCCGACGGCCGGTGCACGGCGATCCCGCAGAAGGAAGACCCGGCGGCGGTCCCGGCCAAGGCCCGGGTCCGGTCTTACCCCGCGCAGGAACGGTACGGGCTGATCTGGGTGGCGCTCGCTGAGCCGCGCTGGCCGCTGCCCGAGGTTCCCGAACTGGAAGCCGGCGGGTGGGCGGTGGTCGCGGCCGGACCGTACCGGTGGCACTGCGACGCGGCCCGGCAGGTGGAGAACTTTACCGACTTCGGGCACTTCCCCTGGGTCCATCCCGGGCTGCTCGGCGACCCGGAGCGCCCGGTGGTCCCGCCCCACCAGGTGACGCCCGACGGCCACGTGCTGCGGTACGAGATCGTCCGCCCGGAGGCTCCCAACAGCGACGACTTCCCGGTTTTCGGCAACCAACAGGCAGGCCCGCCGGAACGGCGCAGCCGCTACGAACTGCACCTGCCCTACACGATCGTGCTGCGGCTGGGCTGGGGCGGACAGCGCGGCATGGTGTACTTCTTCGCCTCGCAGCCGGTCGCCGCGGACCGCTGCGCGGGCTACGTGGTCATCGGCCGCAACTACAACACCGACCAGCCGGACCAGGTGATCCGCGACTTCGAGGACACCATCTTCGGCCAGGACCAGGTAGTCGTCGAGTCACAGCGGCCCGAGCGGGTGCCGTTCGACCTGGCCGCCGAGTTGCACCTGCGCTTCGACGCGGTCGCCGTCGCCTACCGCAGGGCCATGCGCGACCTTGGCCTAGCCGACAGTACCCCGGCCGGGATCCCCGTCGAGTAGCCGGTTGCCGGGGGCGGAGTTCTCGGCCAGCCGGGCGTGCAGCCGGTCACGAACTTCGTCGGAGGTGTAGGCACTGCGGCGCCGCTGGTCGCGGATGATGACCACCCCGGTGGCGGCCACGCCTGCGAAAGCGGCCAGTCCCAGCGTCTTTAGCCAGCGCATCTGCTTAGGTTAGGGCATGGCCGCCGCGAGTATGAGTCTGGACGAGGCAGTGGACGGGGCCCGTACCGGTGATGTGTGGCTGTTCCGCGGGCGCTCGGTGGCCGACCGGGCGATCCAGGTGGCAACCAACAGCCCGGTCAACCATGTCGGGATGTCGGTGGTCATCGAGGACCTGCCGCCGCTGATGTGGCACGCCGAGCTGGGTCGTTCGCTGCCCGACGCGTGGACCGGAGCCCGTCATCGCGGGGTCCAGCTGCATAATCTGCGCGGCGCGGTCAGCGTGTGGGGTAACCGGTACGGCCAGCGGGCCTGGCTGCGCCAGCTGGACCCGGTGGCGACCGGTGAGATGGAAGACGCCGTACTGCGGACAATCGCGCGGCTGGACGGCACCCCGTTTCCGTCCACCGCCCAGCTCGCCTCACGGTGGCTGCTCGGCCGCCTGCCCGCCGTCGGGCACCAGGGCGGCGCCGAACTGGAGACCGCGTACTGCGCGCAGTTGCTGGCCGTCACCTACCAGGCCATGGGGCTGCTGCCCGGCGCCCGCCGGGCAGGCCGGTACGACCCGGGCAGCTTCTGGAGCGGGGACAACCTGAGGCTTCCGGCTGGATTCCGGCTGGGCGGCGAGATCGCCGTGCACCTCCCGGCCGAGGATAAG
>DASWUW010001029.1:0-13370 GCA_036406335.1 Trebonia sp. | reverse complement strand
CTTCCGGTCGATGAGGCGGCGGGCGGCTTCGGCCTCCGACTCCGGGGTGAGCTGCTCGTCGATGGCCGCGCGGATCTCGTCGGGCGCTATCCCGCGCTGCTTGAGCTCCGCGCTCAGCGCCCGCCCGGCCAGGCCGCGGCTGTGATGCCGTGATTCGACCCAGGCGCGAGCGAAGGCCGCGTCGTCGATCAGGCCGACGTCCTCGAACCGGCTCAGCACCGTGTCCGCCGCCTCATCGGGGATGCCCTTGGCCCGCAGCGCGTCAGCCAGCTGAGACCGCGTCCGGGGCCCGAACCCGAGCAGGCGCAGGCATACCTGCCGCGCCCGCGACTCCGGATCGGGGCCGGCACCGTCCCCTTCGCCGTCTTGGTGCTCAGGCGCGGAGCTCTCCCGCTCGCCACGGGCCGGCCGACCGCCCCAGGAGGTGGCCCTCCCGGGGCGGCGGCGCTCGGTCACAGGGGCGTCGGGACAAGGGCGGCCGCAAGCGTTGCGGGAGCCGCAGACGCTGCGGGAGACGCGGGCGCCGCGGGCGCCTTGTCCACCTTCGGGCCGACGCCGAGCTTCTCCTTGATCTTCCGCTCGATCTCGTTGGCGATGTCGTCGTTGTCGCGCAGGAAGTTCCGCGCGTTCTCCTTGCCCTGGCCGAGCTGGTCGCCCTCGTAGGTGTACCAGGCGCCGGCCTTGCGCACGATGCCCTGGTCCACGCCGAGGTCGATCAGGCTGCCTTCCCGGGAGATGCCGATGCCGTAAAGGATGTCGAACTCGGCCACCTTGAAGGGCGGCGACATCTTGTTCTTCACGACCTTGACCCGGGTGCGGTTGCCAACCGCGTCGGTCCCGTCCTTGAGCGTCTCGATCCGCCGGATGTCCAGCCGCACCGACGCGTAGAACTTGAGCGCCTTACCGCCGGTGGTGGTTTCGGGAGAGCCGAACATTACCCCGACCTTTTCCCGCAGCTGGTTAATAAAAACCGCTGTTGTTTTCGTCGTGTTGATGGCACCGGTGAGCTTGCGCAGCGCCTGGGACATGAGGCGGGCCTGCAGGCCGACGTGGCTGTCGCCCATCTCGCCCTCGATCTCCGCCTTGGGGACCAGGGCGGCCACGGAGTCGATGACCACGATGTCGACCGCGCCGGAGCGGATCAGCATGTCCATGATCTCCAGAGCCTGCTCGCCGGTGTCCGGCTGGGAGACGAGCAGCGCGTCGGTGTCGACGCCGAGCTTCTGCGCGTAGTCCGGGTCGAGGGCGTGCTCCGCGTCGATGAACGCGGCGATGCCGCCTGCCTTCTGCGCGTTGGCGACGGCATGCAGCGCGACGGTAGTTTTCCCGCTCGACTCCGGTCCGTATATCTCGACCACGCGGCCGCGCGGCAGGCCGCCGATGCCGAGCGCCACGTCGAGGGCGATCGACCCGGTGGGGATTACCTCGACCGGGACCCGCGTCTCCTCGCCGAGCCGCATGATCGAGCCCTTGCCGAACTGCCGCTCGATCTGCAGGAGCGCGGCTTCCAGTGCCTTGCCCTTGTCGCTGGCCCGCTCCGGAGCCGCCGTCTTGCTACTTGGTGCCATGGAAACTCCCTGTCGCTGGTTGCCTGAGTCAGGTTGGCGGCGACACTCGGCGCACTGTATTCGCTGGCACTGTGGTTGCCGTGGACACGCTGGGTCGCTGTGCACCCTGTGGCCGCTGCTAAGAACCGTGCTCGCTGCGAAAATTGCGCCCGCTGCCAACGTCGCACACGCTACGCGCTACCACCGACATTTCCGGGCGGCTCCCAAAGCGGGCCGCCCAGCCAGGGGAAACGCACCGCGGGCATGCGGCGCTCTGACATCTATCACTATAGGGGAACGACTGTTCGAGCATGGGCAAGACGCGCAGAATTGTTCGAGCGACATTGTGCGGCGCTAGCGGAGCCGGTCCGGGACGTTGAAGGTCTCGCTGATCGCGCGCCAGACCGCCTTGGCGTCCTCGCCGTCGGCCAGGGCCTGGTTCGCCGTCCGGTCACCGAGGCGGGACAGTACGAAGTCTTTGGCGACGCTCTCCGCGTACACATCGCCGAACTGCTCGCGCATTCGCACCCAGAACTCGGTCAGCCGCATCCCTCCAGGCTACCGGCGCCGCGGGAGAAGGCCGGCCCGGAGGAAATCCTCAACTTGCCCGGGGGATAATCAGGACATTTAAGGGTGGCATGTCGTAGGGCTAAACGGGGAACTTTGTTAAGTAAGGGGCGCGTGCGGCCAGATGTCCGGCACCGCGGAGCAGGAGCGAGATGTCCACGAAGGCCGCAGGGGACCGCAAGCCGGACGCCGTCGACGAGATAGAGCCGGCGACGCCGCCGAGCGAGCGTCCGTTGCCCGGCGCGAGTCTGGCGCCCGGCGCGAGTCTGGCGCCCGAAGATAGCCCAGTGGCTGGTGAGAGCCCGGTGTCCGGTGAAGAGACGGGCGGCGGCGAAAGCACGGCCACCGGGGAAAGCAAAACGGTCCCAAAACCCAGGACCCCCCGCAAGCCGAGGGCCGCGCGTAAGCCCAAAGTTGCCCGTGAGGCCAAAGTGATCAGCCCGACCGCGACCTCAGTGGCGGGTGAGGACCTGACCACCCAGGTCCCCGCGCTCGGCGGGGCCGGCCAGTTCGTAGAGACGGTCAGGGTCAGTGAGACTGTCGAAGTAACTGAGACGGTGGCAGTCGTCGACGGGACTGCAGTGGTCATTGAGACTGTTGAGGTCGTCGAAATCGATGCTGCCGTTCAGCTGGCTCAGACGGGCGCAGCCGAACCGGCAGCTGACCGTGACGGGGACAGCGAAGCCGCGGCCGAAGACGGAGCCGAAGACGGAGCCGAAGACGACCTTCCGTCCGGCGAGTACGCGGAATTCGAAGAGTACGAGTTCGGGGCCGACGAATTCGACGGGGACGAGTTTGACGGGGATGACGCGCACGAGCGAGCCGACCTGATCAACCGGGCCGAGCTGGTAGAGCTGGACGAGACGGCCGAGCCGTTCCGACGAGCCCGGCGCTGGCCCCGGGTGCTGATCGCGTTCGGCTTCGTGATCCTGGCGGCGGCGATCGTCGGCGGGGCGTTCGCGATCGTCGGCTCGGTCACCCACGGATTCAAGAAGCCGGTGAAGATCACCTACAAGAAGTCCGCGCTGTTCTCGCTGAAGACCGGCGACTGCCTCGACTCGCAGGGGCAGTCCTACTCACTGCTCTCGTGCGCTGCGCCGCACGAGGCCGAGGTGTTCGCCACCTTCAAGCTGGCCACCGGGACGTGGCCGGGGACGACCGCCGTGGCGGCGGCGGC
Organism: Trebonia sp.; assembly: GCA_036406335.1. Lineage (GTDB taxonomy): Bacteria > Actinomycetota > Actinomycetes > Streptosporangiales > Streptosporangiaceae > Trebonia. The sequence goes on along the minus strand of DASWUW010001029.1, from coordinate 10,079 downwards.
CAGCAGCGGCTGCAAGACCAGGCTTACCGGTTACCTGAACCCGCAGCTGGCGATCAGCCTCACCTCCGCCTACGTGTATCCCGACGCCACCTCCTGGAAGGCGGGGACGCGCACGGTGATCTGCGAGGTGCGGGCCCCGAGCGGGAGCCTCACCGGGTCGGTGCGCACGGCCTCGGCCAGCGCCGGCTAGCAGTCGCCGGGCGGCCCCGGAACGCCTTCGCCCGCCTCGGGATCGTCGACGATGCCGAACGCCCCGCTGCGGACGACCGCGCCGAAGTGGACCAGGTACCAGACCCCGCGCCAGGAGATAAAGGAGGCGATCCCGAACGATCGCGTGGCTCCGTCCTGCCGGTAGACGACTCGCGATCCGGGGGCGTGCCAGTAGCCGACGCTGTTGTAGCAGGCGCCGGCCGGAACCCACTGCTCGTATTGCGCCGGGACGACGACCCGGACCAGCTTCGCCCCGGGTTTGACCAGCTTGTGGGTGGCGGCGAGGTCGAGGGTGAAGTCATACCAGAGCCTGCCCTGCCAGTCTGAGGCGGGATTGGCTATCGCCTTGACCTGCTGGTAGGCCTTCTCGGGGAAAAACGCGGGCCGGGCGTACTCCGGGTCTCCCGTGACCACCGCCAGCCAGATGTCCCGGACGGCGTTCTTGAAGGCGGTGTCGTCCGTATGCGGGCGGGCGGATGTCTGCGGCCGCGCGCCCGCGCCGGACGGTGCGACCGGGAGCGCGGCTGGTTGGGCGGGCGCCGGCTTGGCCGTAGCTGGACTAGTTGTCGTCGGGCTCGCGGCGGGCGACGCGGCGGTGCGGGCCGGCGCGGCGTTTACCGGGCTCACGCTGGCGGTGGCAGAGGTGCCCGCGGCCGTTCCGGGCCCCGCGCTGCAGCCGGCCAGGGCGGCGAGCAGCGCCCCGGCGGCCGCGGCGGCGGAGACGGCGCTGGCCCGCCGCGGTCGGCCGCCGCTGCTATCCCGGTTAGTCACGACAGGAAAGGTACCTGGTAAGGAGCGGCACCAATGGGATATGAGGCCACCCCGGCGGTCGGAAATGTCGGAGGGGGCGTGCAGACTGGAAGGATGGCAGGAAAAGGCCCGGGGGCGGCGGGCGCCGCCGGCAAGAACAGCGGCGGCCCGGTCAGCAGTGCCCCGGCGGTGAACAGCGGCACGGCGCTGGACGGATTCTCGCCCGCGACCCGGGCGTGGTTCGAGGGTGCCTTCGCCGTGCCCACCCAGGCGCAGGCGCAGGCGTGGGCGTCCATCGGCAAGGGCGACGACACCCTGGTCATCGCGCCGACCGGGTCGGGCAAGACCCTGGCCGCGTTCCTGTGGGCCATCGACCAGCTGGCTTCCTCGCCTGTGCCCGCGGACCGCAAGCGGCGCACGCGGGTGCTCTACGTGTCGCCGCTCAAGGCCCTGGCGGTGGACATCGAGCGCAACCTGCGGTCGCCGCTCACCGGGATCAGGCAGGCGGCGCAGCGGCTCGGGCTGCCCGAGCCGGACATCCAGGTGGGAGTGCGGACCGGGGACACCGCGACCGAAGAGAGACGAAAGCTCGCGACGCACCCGCCGGACATCCTCATCACTACTCCGGAGTCGCTCTTCCTGCTGCTCACCTCGCAGGCCCGGGAGACCCTGCGCGGGGTGGAGACGGTCATCCTGGACGAGATCCACGCCGTGGCCGGGACGAAGCGCGGGGCGCACCTCGCGCTGTCGCTGGAGCGGCTGGACGCGCTGCGCGGGTCCTCCGCCGGGAACGGGTCCTCCGCCGGGGACGGGGCCGCGGGCGGGAACGGGGCCGCGGGCGGGAACAAGCGGGCGCAGCGAGTGGGCCTGTCGGCGACGGTCCGACCGCCGTCGGAGGTCGCCGCGTTCCTGGGCGGGATGCGGCCGGTGACGGTGGCGGCGCCGCCCAGCACCAAGCAGCTCGAGGTCGAGGTCGTAGTTCCCGTGGAGGACATGCGGGACCTGTCGGATGCGCCCGGCGGCGGGCCGGGTGGATCGGGCGGGCCAGGCGGCCCAGGCGGCCCAGGCGGCGACGATGACCCGGTGCCGCGCCGGTCCATCTGGCCTCATGTCGAGGAGCGGGTGCTCGACCTGATCCAGGCGCACCGCTCCACGATCGTGTTCGCCAACTCGCGGCGGCTGGCGGAACGGCTTTGCGGGCGGCTCAACGAACTGGCGGCGGAGCGCGCCTTCGTCGCGGCGGGCGGGGTGCCCGGGGAGCCGCTGAGTGCCGAGGCCGAGGCGGTGGTGATCGCGCGGGCGCACCACGGGTCGGTGTCCCGGCAGGAGCGGTCGGACATCGAGGAGGCACTCAAGGCCGGGCGGCTGCCCGCCGTCGTCGCCACCTCGAGCCTCGAGCTCGGTATCGACATGGGCGCGGTCGACCTGGTCATCCAGGTGGAGTCGCCTCCCTCGGTCGCCAGCGCGCTGCAGCGGGTCGGCCGCGCCGGGCACAACGTGGGCGACGTCTCCCGGGGGGTCATCTTTCCCAAGTACGCCGCCGACCTGGTGCAGGCGGCCGTGGTAGCCGACCGGATGCAGCACGGCGGGATCGAGGAACTGCGCATCCCGCGTAACCCGCTCGACGTGCTGGCGCAGCAGGTGGTCGCGATGGCCGCGGTCGACGACTGGGCCGTGGACGAGCTGGAGGCCCTGATCCGCCGGTCCGCGCCGTTCGCGACGCTGACCCGGGCCGTGCTCGAGGCGGTGCTGGACATGCTCGCCGGGCGCTACCCGGGCGAGGAGTTCGCCGGCCTGCGGCCGCGGATCGTCTGGGACCGGGTGGCCGGGGTGATCCACGGCCGCCCGGGGGCCCAGAAGCTGGCGGTCACCAGCGGCGGGACGATCCCCGACCGGGGGTACTTCGGGGTGTTCCTGCCTGCCGCCGAGTCCCGGCAGCCGCGGCGGGTCGGCGAGCTGGACGAGGAGATGGTGTACGAGTCGCGCGTCGGCGACGTGTTCGTGCTCGGCGCCTCGTCCTGGCGGATCCAGGACATCACCCCGGACCGGGTGCTGGTGCTGCCCGCCCCGGGCCAGCCGGGCAAGCTGCCGTTCTGGCACGGAGACACGCAGGGCCGGCCCGCCGAGCTGGGCAAGGCGATCGGCGAGAAGGTGCGCGAGCTGGCCGCGATGACCGCCGACGCGGCCACGGCGTCGCTGACCGCGAGCGGTCTCGACCCGCTCGCGGCGGGAAACCTGGTGTCCTACCTGGCCGACCAGAAGGAGGCCACCGGGCACGTGCCGGACGACCGGACGCTGGTGGTCGAGCGGTTCCGGGACGAGCTGGGCGACTGGCGGGTCGTGCTGCACTCCCCCTACGGCGACCGGGTGCACGCGCCCTGGGCGCTGGCCATCACGGCCCGGCTGCGCGAGCGCTACGGCGGCATGGACGTGCAGGCCCTGCACACCGACGACGGGATCATCATCCGGGTGCCCGACTCGGACGAGCCGCCGCCCGCCGGGATCGCTCTGCTCGACCCGGAGGAAATCAGCGACATCATCACCGCCGAGGTGGGCGGCTCCGCGCTGTTCGCCTCCCGGTTCCGCGAGTGCGCCGCGCGGGCGCTGCTGCTGCCCCGCCGCCAGCCCGGACGGCGGACGCCGCTGTGGCAGCAGCGCCAGCGCTCGGCCCAGCTGCTCGAGATCGCCTCGCAGTTCCCCGGGTTCCCGATCACGCTGGAGACCGTGCGGGAGTGCCTGCAGGACGTATTCGACGTGCCCGCGCTGACCGAGGTGCTGCGCGACCTCGCCGCCCGGCGGATCCGCCTAGTCGAAGTGGAGACGTCCACGCCGAGCCCGTTCGGACGGAACCTGATGTTCCGCTACGTGGGCGCGTTCATGTACGAGGGCGACGCGCCGCTGGCCGAGCGACGGGCCCAGGCCCTCGCGCTCGACCCGACGCTGCTGGCGGAGCTGCTCGGCACCGAGGGGCTGCGTGAGCTGCTCGACCCGGCGGTGGTGGCGGAGACCGAGGCCGACCTGCAGCACCTGTCCGAGGGACGGCGCTGCCGCGACGCGGAGGCGGTCTCCGACCTGCTGCGCACGTCCGGGCCGCTGTCCACGGACGAGGTCGCCGTCCGGTGCACCGCCCCGGAGTCGGCGGCGGCCTGGCTCGGGGAGCTGGCGGCCGCCCGCCGCCTGATCGAGGTGCGGGTCGCCGGGCAGCCGATGTGGGCGGCGATCGAGGACGCCGGACGGCTGCGGGACGCGCTCGGGGTGGCGCTGCCGGTAGGAATCCCGGAGGCCTTTACCGAGCCGCTGCCCGATCCGCTGGGCGACCTGGTGGCCCGCTGGGCCCGCACGCACGGGCCGTTCGCCGCCGTCGGGCTGGCCGAGCGGTACGGGCTCGGCATGGCGGTGGTCGGGATGACGCTGCAGCGGCTCGCGGCCGAGGGGCGGATCGCGGAAGGCGAGTTCCTGCCCGGGACGCGCGGCACTCAGTGGTGCGACAGCGGGGTGCTGCGCACGCTGCGCCGCCGCTGCCTGGCCCGGCTGCGCAAGGAGGCCGAACCGGTCCCGCCGGCCGCGCTGGGCCGGTTCCTGCCCGCCTGGCACGGCATCGGCTCGGGCCGGTCCCGGCGGGCGGACGCGGGCGCGGTCCTGGAGGCGATCGAGCGGCTGGCAGGCGCGCCGGTTCCCGCCTCCGCGCTGGAGACGCTGCTGCTGCCGAGCCGGGTGCCGGGCTACTCCCCCGCGCTGCTGGACGAGCTCACCTCCTCGGGCGAGGTGGTCTGGGCCGGCGCCGGGGCCGTCGGCACCGGAGACGGCTGGCTGGTGCTCACCCCGGCCGAGTCGGCGCCGCTGCTGCTGCCCGAACCGGTTGAACTGACCATGACGCCGCTGCACGGCGCGTTGCTGACCGCGCTCAGCGGAGGCGGCGGGATGTTCTTCCGCATGCTCAGCGACCGGGTCGCGGCGGTCCTCGACGGTCACCCGGCCGACGACCCCGACCTGGTGTCCGCGATCTGGGACCTGGCCTGGGCCGGCCTGGTCACCAACGACACGCTCACGCCGCTGCGCGTGGTGACCGCGGGCGGGACGCCGGTGCGTAAGGCGGCCGCGCCGCGGCGGACGCCGGCCGCCGAACCGGGCTGGGCGGCGGAGCTGGGCGGCCGCGGTGCGCGCCCGGCGGCCTCCGGCGGTAGCCCCGGCGTGTTCAACCCGCGGCCCGCGGCCCGCCGGTCCGGCGGGTTCGGCGGCGGTTACGGGCGGAGCCCGCGGCGGGCCGTCATGCCGACCCGGACGGGGCCGCCGACCGTGTCCGGCCGCTGGTCGCTGCTGCCGGCCCGGCACGGGCTCCCCGCGGCGGACGGCGCGGTCGCGGTCGCCGATTCCGCCGCGGTCACCATGCGGGCCCACGCGCTCGCGCTGACCCTGCTGGAGCGGCACGGCGTGGTGACCAAGGGCGCGGTCGCGGCCGAGCGGATCCCCGGCGGGTTCGCCGCTGTGTACCCGGTACTGCGGGCGATGGAGGAGACCGGCCAGTGCCGCCGCGGTTACTTCGTGGAGGGACTCGGCGGGGCCCAGTTCGCGCTGCCCGGCGCGGTCGACCGGATGCGAGCGCTAGCCGGAGACGCGCTGGCCGCCGTCACGGCGCCCGAGGCACCCCCGGCGGACGAGGACTTCTTTTCCCCCGGCAGCGACCAGTTCGGCGGTTACGGGGGGTCCGGCGGTTACGGGGGGTCCGAAGGATCTCGCCGGTTTGGCGGCCCTGGGAAACCCGGCGGTCCTGGCGGGCCTGGCGGTTTCAGCGGCCCCGGTGGCCCGGGCGGTTCCGGCGGGGCCTCGCGGGAGGACGCGCGGCGGGCGCTAGTCCTTGCGGCCGCCGACCCGGCGCAGCCCTACGGGGCGGCGCTGTCCTGGCCGGCCCGGCCCGAGGAGACGGCGACCGGGCACCGGCCCGGGCGCAAGGCGGGTGCGCTCGTGGTGCTGTCGAACGGCGAGCTGGTGCTGTACGTCGAGCGCGGCGGCAAGACGCTGCTGTCCTGGACCGAGGACTCCGCGGCGCTCGAACCGTCCGCTCAGGCACTCGCGACCGCGGTGCGGAACGGCGCCCTGGGCCGGATCACGGTGGAGAAGACCGACGGCGGCATGGCCGGCGTCGACTCACCCTTGACCCGGGCCCTCGAAGCGGCCGGCTTCCGCCATACGCCGCGCGGCCTGCGCCTGCGCGGGTGACGCCTCGGAGGTGATCACGGATGAATCGTCCCCCCAGGACGGGTTAAAGGCTCCGTCGACAGGAAACCTTCCGTGATCACCGCCGGCCCGGGCGCCGGACATGGGGCTTATGCGCAGGATGCCGGGCGTTGCGAACGATTGCAGCGGGGTGTCGGCCGCGTTGATGTCACTTTTCCGATCGGGAAGCTGCATAATGACGGACATGCGACTGTCCGCACGCGCCGACTACGCGCTGCGCGCCGCCATCGAGCTTGCCGCGGCGCATGATGGCCATGTCACGGCCGAGCAGCTCGCCCAGGCGCAGAGTATCCCCGGTAAGTTCCTCGAGACCATCCTGACGCACCTGCGGCGCAGCAACATCGTGCGCAGCCAGCGCGGTCCGGACGGCGGCTTCTGGCTGGCCCGGCCCGCGGCGGAGATTTCGCTGGCCGATATCATCCGGGCGATCGACGGCCAGCTGCTCGGCGTGCGCGGCGAGCGGCCGGAGAACGTGTCCTATCCGGGCGCGGCCGAGCCGCTGCAGCGGGTGTGGATCGCGCTGCGGGCGAACGAGCGCGCGGTGCTCGAGTCGGTCACGCTGGCGGATATCGTGTCCGGCGAGCTGCCCCCGGCGGTCGCTGTCCTCACCGACAGCCCGCAGGCGTGGGTCTAGCCGCCGGCCCGCCCGGATGCGGCAGCGGAACGTAAGGCAGCCGTAAGACGCCGGAGACGCGCCGGGGCGGGTCACCGATGAGGCGATCTGCCCCGGCGCGTCTTACGGCGCCTGAGGTTACCTCAGACTCCGACGAGGGACGGCGGCTGGTCTAGCCCGTCCAGGCCGTCGTCCAGCGGCCCGGAGCCGTCCTGGCCTTCGACCGAGATGCGCTTCACGGGCACCCGCAGGCCCGGCTCGCGGATAACACCCGGTCGCAGGGCGCCGGCCATCACCGGCTCGTTCTGCAGCTCGGCCAGGGCGAAGTTATCGGAAACTTCCCGGAAGACCTGGGACAACGGCGTATCCAGGGCAGCACAGATGGCCGCCAGAAGCTCGGAGGAGGCTTCCTTGCGGCCGCGCTCTACCTCAGACAGGTACCCGAGCGACACCCGCGCGGATGCCGATACTTCGCGCAGAGTGCGGCCCTGCCGTACGCGCAGCCGACGCAGCACGTCACCAAGCAATTGACGAAGCAGAATCATCGTCGCACTCCCTTCCCCAGGCGCAACCTTTTGCCGGTCTCACTTGTCACACTGCTCGCCGGCCTCTCACTGCGACGTTACCGGATCGCGACCATCGCTTGACTCCACCGTACCCGTCGGGACGGCAAACCCGCGAGATTGCTACCGGGTGTGTCCGCTCCTGACGTAACGCTGTAATCATGGACACTCTTCCCTCAGTCGGCCTAGTAGCAAACCAAGTACCCGTTCCACAGTAAGTCTACGTACCTCGTCCCGGTTTCCCGGCAGTGCCATTGTCCGCACCACGGTGTCGTCGGCGAGGCTCACGGCGATGTGCACGGTGCCCGCCGACTGGCCGTCCTGCGGCCCCGGGCCCGCGACTCCGGTGGTGGCCACGCCGATCGTCGCGCCGAGCCGGCCGCGTACCCCGTCGGCCATCGCAGCGGCCACGGGGGCGTACACCGGGCCGTGCTCGCTGAGCATGCGCGCGTCTACCCCCAGCAGCTGCGCCTTGAGCGCGGTGGCGTAAGAGACGACTCCGCCGCGGAACGCACTGGAGGAGCCGGGCACGTCGGTCAGCGCGGCGGCGACGAGGCCGCCGGTAAGCGACTCGGCGGTGGCCACCGTACTTCCGGCCGCCGTCAGCAGCTGGATGATCTCGGTGGCCAGCTCGCGGGCGGCCGGGCCGGCTACGCCGTCTGCCATCTGCTATCCGTCCTGCGGGACGTTCGCGCCGCGGTTGTTCCGCACCGCGCGTACCACGTAGTCGACTCCGGTCACCAGCGTTACCAGCAGCGCCGCCGCCATCACGACTTCCTTGATCACGGCGGGCAGGCCAAAAGACGCGGGCAGGATATACAGGCAGATCGCGAGGATCTGCAGCATCGTCTTCAGCTTGCCGCCCTGGCTCGCGGCGATGACGCCGCGCCGGATGACGGCGAAGCGCAGCGCCGTGATGCCGACCTCGCGGAACAGGATCAGGCCGGTGACCCAGCCCGGCAGCTCGCCGAGCACCGACAGGGTGATCAGCGCCGCCCCGGTCAGCGCCTTGTCCGCGATCGGGTCGGCGATCTTGCCAAAGTCGGTCACCAGCCCGCGCTTGCGGGCCAGCTGCCCGTCGAGGAAGTCCGTCGCCGACGCCCCGCCGAACGCCGCCAGGGCGGCCAGCCGCCAGCCGGTACCGCCCTGGACGAGACAGAAGACAAAGACCGGAACCAGGAAGATCCGCACCACGGTGAGCACGTTGGCCACGTTGACCAGCCCCGGTGGGGCCACCGGGGCCGGGCCGACGGGTGCGGCCGGTACGACGGGTGCGGCCGCCGCGGCCGGTGCGGCGGGTCCGGGCGCCGGTCCCCCGGGCTTTCCGGTGAGGCCGCTTCCTTGGGGGGCGCCCTGCGAGTCGTTCACGGCGGCCGGGTTACGCGCGGGCGACCAGGTCGGCGCCGACCGATTCCACCACCTGCGCGGTTACCAGGTCCCCGGGGGCGAGCGGCCGGCTGGCGAGCAGCGTGACCGACCCGTCCACGTCTGGCGCCTGGTGGGCGGCCCGGCCCTCGTACTGGCCGTCGCCCCCCTCCCCGGTCAGCACCGTCTCCTCGACCAGCACCTCGACCGTTTCACCGACCCGGTCGGCCGCGCGCTGGGCCATGACCTCCTCGGCCAGGGCGGCGAACTCGCTGACCCGGCGGGCCACCTCGTCCTCGTCGAGCTTGTCGGCGTCGGGGAACCCGGCCGCCTCGGTGCCGTCCTCGTCCGAGTAGCCGAAGATCCCGATCGCGTCCAGCCGCGCCTCGCTCAGGAACAGCTCCAGCTCGTGCAGGTCCGCGGCCGTCTCGCCGGGGAAGCCGACGATGAAGTTGGAGCGGACGCCGGCGTCCGGGCTCAGCTGCCGGGCCCGCTCGATCAGCTCGAGGAAGCGGGTGCGGTCACCGAACCGGCGCATCCGGCGCAGCAGCGGGCCGCTGGCGTGCTGGAAGGACAGGTCGAAGTAGGGGACGACACCCGGGGTGGAGGTCATCACGTCGATCAGGCCCGGCCTGACCTCGGCGGGCTGCAGGTAGCTGACCCGGACGCGGGCGATGCCCTCGGTCTTGGCCAGTTCGGGCAGCACCGTCTCCAGCAGCCGCAGGTCGCCGAGGTCCTTGCCGTAGGAGGTGGAGTTCTCGCTCACCAGCACCAGCTCGCGCACCCCCTGCTCGGCCAGCCAGCGGGCCTCCGCCAGCAGCTCGGGCGGGCGGCGGGAAACGAACGAGCCGCGGAAGGAGGGAATGGCGCAGAACGAGCAGCGGCGGTCGCAGCCGGAGGCGATCTTCAGCGGCGCGGTGACGCCGCCCGCGAGCCGCCTGCGGATCACGGGGGGACCGGAGGCGGGGGCGATGCCCGGCGGGAGGTCGGAGAGGTCGGCAACGGGCGCGGGAGCGCCGGCGGCGGGTGCCTGGGCCTGCTGGCGGCTGGCCGGGCTTACCGGCAGCAGCGTGCGCCGGTCCCGGGCCACGTGCGCCGGGCGCTTGCGTCCGGCGAGCACGTCGTCCAGCCGGGCCGCGATGTCGGCGTAGTCGTCGAAGCCGAGCACCTGGGCGCTGACGTCCTCGCCGTCGAGCGCCGTGGCCAGCTCGGAGCCGTAGCGCTCGGCCAGGCAGCCTACGGCGGCGACCCGGGCGCCGGAGTCGGCCGCCTCCATCACCGTGTCGATGGATTCCTTCTTGGCCGCCTCGATGAAACCGCACGTGTTGACCAGGACGACGTCC
>DASWUW010001028.1:0-4883 GCA_036406335.1 Trebonia sp. | reverse complement strand
CTGGCAACGTGGCGCAGGTCTTCCTCACCGATAACGACTGGGCGCGCGCGCTCGCGGCTGTCCGCGCCGCCTTGCGCCCGGGCGGCTTCCTCGCCTTCGAAACCCGGCGCCCCGAACACCGCGCCTGGGAAGAGTGGGCCGCTGACAGCGGCCCCGTCGTCCGCGACATCCCGGGGACCGGAGCAGTAGAACGGCGCTGCGAGGTCACGAGCGTCAGCCTGCCGCTCGTCTCCTTCCGCTGCACCTACACGTTCCTGGCCGACGGGGCGGTCGTCAGGTCGGACTCGACCCTTCGGTTCCGAGGCCGCGACGAGGTCGAGGCAAGCCTGGCCGCGCAGGGCTACCGCGTGCGTGACGTGAGACAGGCGCCTGACCGCCCCGGGCGGGAGCTCGTATTCATCGCCGAGCACCCGGCCTGAAGACAGCATCTCGCGCCGGCCGTTCCCCTAGCGGGTTAGCGATTGCCGGACCTTGACGCAGCTTCGAAAAGACGGTATCCCCGATGGCGTGCCATCCCACGCCCTCCCGCCTGGTACGGAAGCAGACGGGCATCGCGGACGCAACGCACCGGCCTAGAGACACGATCCGCACTGGACACAGTGCCCACGATGCAGGCGGTCCATAATGCCCGCATGTCCCAAGTGACTGGTCCGTCGGTTCCGAGTCTCTTCTCGACGCACGGCGTCACCATCGAAGGCGAGATTGCGGTCAAGCGCTTCCGGTCGCCCGTCGCCGGCGATGAGCGGCGGCTTTACGGTAACGAGGCACTGCGGGAGTGGCGGGCGCTGGAACTGCTGGCACGTTATGCGCCGGGACTTGCGCCGAGGCCGGTCCGGGCGGCCCTGAACGCGGACCAGCCGCTGATCGTGATGTCCTGCATCCCCGGCGAGCCGCTGGGGACAGCCCCGGTCAGCGAGGCACAGCAGACTGCTATCGCGTCGGCCCTCGACCGCCTGCACCACGCGGTTCCGCGTTCAGTACTCGCCGCGGTCAGCCCAGCGCCAGGCAGCCCGCAACTTCTGCCCGAGCGGATACGGGACATGGCCCGCGCTGGCAATACCGGGTTGCTGGACCCGCTGCCACGCCAGGCCCACCGGGCAGCACTGGGCTGGCTTGAGACCGGATGGCCGCAAGTCCCGGCTTTCTGCGACGGGCAGCCCGTGTTCGCCCAGGGAGACCCCAACCTGGCCAATCACCTCTGGAACGGACGCGAGGTACACCTAGTGGACTTTGAGGCCTCCGGACGCGGCGACCAGGCAACCGAACTGGCCGACTTCGTCGAGCACCCCACCGTCTGGGCACACGCGGGCATCGACGCCGGAGCCTTCCTCGACCGCTTCGAACTCGACCCCGGTCAGCGGCGGCAGGTAACGCAACTGCGCCGCCTGTTCGCAGCCTTCTGGATCATGCGACTACGCCCGAGTGGCCGCGCCTACCAGCACAATCCTCCCGGCACCTTCGAACGCCAGGCCGCCCGGCTGCTCGATCTGCTGGGAAGCACCTGATGTCACGCGGATCGCCGGGGGCGGCGTGTCGCGAGCTACTCCACGCTCGCTGCCGCGATACGCCTGGTTGTCTGTTCCCACTGGATTTCGCATCGGCGAGAGGAGCGCAGGGTGTGGGCCTTCCTGCCCGCGGAGACCGTGCCGTTCGTCGTGGCGGCCGTCCAAGTGGCTGACCCGGACACCTTCAGCAGCGGGCAGGCAGCGGGGCCCAGTCGCGAGGCGGCCGGCCAGCAGCTCCTGAGCCTGATCTTCGGGCTTCAAGACGGCCACGGCTGGCCGGGCCCGCTGGCCGGGCTGGCGCGCAACCCTCAGGACCGGCAAGCCCTCACCGAGCTGGAGCGTAAGGCCGCCGAGGCTTTCGAGGCTGACCCTGCGACAGCAGGGCAGGCAGCGGCGGTGATCGCGGCGTTTTACCGTCAGCGAGCTGACGCGGGCAACGTCCGGGCACTGGTTGAGCTGGGCGATTTCCTGTACCGGGACGAGCCGGAGGCGGCGCGCGCGGCGTACCGGGAGGCGGCCGACGCCGGTTACCTGCCCGCGCTGATCGACCTGGCCCGGCTGCTGCACGAGGGCCTAGAGAAGGAGGCCGCGCTGGCGGCCCTCGAGCGGGCAGCCGCCACCGGGGACGCGGACCTGAGCGCCGAGGCAAGGTACGAGTCCGCGGGGCCACGGCTGCCTGGCAGCGCGTCATCGAGTCAGGCAACTCCGAGTGGGCCAGCATGGCCTTCACCGACCTGGTCAACCTGCTCATTGAACAGCACGACGCCGACTGGATGCGGGCAGCGTACCTGCGGGCCGCGGAGCTCGGCACCCCCGACGCGCCCTCCGCGCTAGTCCAGCTCGGAGGGATGCTGGCCGACCAGGGCGACGCTGACGGGGCACGTGCAGCCTGGCAGCAGGCCATCGACGCCGGATGCGAAGACCCTGACTACGTGCGCGAGCTGATGGACCCAGCCGAACCCGAACCGGAGCCGGAAACCCCGCCTTACCCGCCTCACCTGCCGCCCGAGTTCAATCCCGCGAACATGATCCGCGCCGGCATCAGCGCGCTCGAGCACGGCCTGCCCCCGCTGCCAGCAGTACTGACGTACGACATGGCCATACCCATGGCCTGCTGGGAAGCCGGGCACTGCGCGGTCGTGCTGGTCCTCAGCTTCGCCCGCCACGGGCACGACCAGCCCGAGCCGATGGCCCTGAAGGTTATCTACTCCCGCGGTGAGGACGGCCGGTGGGTGCCGCCGACCCTGGTTACCGGCATCAGCTTCCGCCACGACCCGGTCCGCAGCCGTGAACGGAAACGGGACACGGACGACAGCCCGGTGCTGTACGGAAGCTCCTCCCAGGCCCGCGAGGTCACACCCGGCCACCCGGCCGCCATCGCCGCCGGCACAGCCGCGCCGGAGGTCAAGTACCTCGCCGTCATCAAGGACGGCCGCGAAGACCGCCGCACCCTGGAATCGCATTTCGGCGCCTGGGTGGTCTGCACCGAGCAGCCCGGTCCTTTCGAGGTCGTCGGCCTGGACGCGGACGGCACGGTCCTTGCCAGCCTTCCGCACCCGTTCCAGCGACCACGGTGGTGACCGTCCGGAATGCCGGCGTGGGGTGGCGGCCGGCAACCGTAGGCTGTGCTCATGGCTATTCGCCGGCTGTTCACTGCCTTGCCCGGCCTGCTGGCCTTGCTGGCGGCGGCGGCCTGCACGACGGCTCCGGCCTCGACCGGGGTACCGGCCGGGGTAAGCCAGCACACGCCTGACCAGGCGAGGTCATCCAGCCAGCCGGCCCGTGCTGGTGCTGCCGCGGGCAGCGTCACGCTCGCGTTTGCCGGAGATGTGCACTTCGCCGGGCGCACCGCGCGGCTGCTGCGGGACCCGGCCGCCGCGTTCGGCCCGACCGCCGCGGTGCTGAGGACGGCCAGCTTCGCCGCGGTGAATCTCGAAACGTCCGTTACCAGCCGCGGCACGCCGCAGCCGAAGACCTACCATTTCCGCACCGGGCCGACGGCCTTCACCACGCTGCGCGACGCCGGCGTCGACCTGGTCACGATGGCGAATAACCATGTCCTGGACTACGGGCCGGTCGGCCTGGCGGACACGCTGGCGGCGGCCCGGGCAGCCCGGTTCCCGTACGTGGGGATCGGCACGGACGCCGCCGCCGCGTGGGCGCCGTACCTGACCACGGTCAAGGGGATGAGGATCGCTGTTGTCGGCGTCTCGCAGGTAGCCGAGCTCGCATCGTCCTGGGTGGCGACGGCCAGCCGGCCCGGCGAAGCGAACGCGATCGACCTGGGCCGCACCCTGGCGGCGGTGCGGGCCGCGAGGCGGCTGGCGCCTACTGTCATCGTGTTCATGCACTGGGGCACTGAAGGCGAGGCCTGCCCAGACCCCGGCCAGCTGTCGCTGGCCCGGAAGCTGGCCGCGGCCGGGGCCACCATCATCGTCGGCGCGCACGCGCACGTGCTGCAGGGGTCCGGCTGGCTCGGCCGCACCTTCGTCGCCTACGGCCTGGGCAATTTCCTGTGGTGGGAGCGCTCCTACAGCACGGCCACCGGCATCTTGGAGCTGACTCTTCACCCGCACGCGCCACTGACCGCCCGGTTCATCCCCGCGGTGGTCTCGAGCACCGGCCAGCCCGTCATCGAACGCGGCGCCACGGCGGCCCGGGCCCTCGCGCACTACGACAGCCTCCGCGCATGCGCTGAGCTCGCACGGCAGCCGTCCTGACCGCCGCGCTGGAAGCCGAGGCCGACCGCGCCAGCTCGCTGCCGTTGCCGCAGCTGGCGGCCGACTGCTTCCGCAGGGTCAGTCCCCGATCACTATGACCCGGCCCGGAATCCTGCCGCTGATCTGAAAGCCGCTCTCGCGCAGGCCGGAACCGACCACAAGGAAGTCCTCATTGATTTCGGTGCCGACTGGTGCCCCGACTGCCAGGTGCTCGACAAGCTGTTCCAGTCGCATAGCACCGGGTCGCTGCTCCAGAAGGATTACCATGTGGTGGCGGTGGATGTCGGCCAGTTCAACCTCAACCTAGGGTTCACCGCGAAATACGTAAACCTGGAGACCAGCGGCATACCGGCGCTCGTGGTGTTGACACCCAACGGCAAGGCCCGCTTCGCCACGAATGACGGCTCGTTCGAGAACGCACGGACTATGAATAACGATCAGGTCAATGCGTTCCTGGCCATCGGGTGTGCGGGGTGCGTGACGGGCCAGCCACCGGCTGGCCCGTCGGGGCGTTTCAGCGACGGCGGCGTCACCGTGGTGGCCGTGCTGACTGCCGAACCGGACGGAACCGGGTACGTCTGAGTGACCTTCAGCCCGCGGCGGCCCGGTTACCACCTGTACAGCATTAACCTGCCGCCGGGCGGCGTGAATGGCCTGG
>DASWUW010001027.1:0-1900 GCA_036406335.1 Trebonia sp. | reverse complement strand
CGTGCGGGGATGGGTCCGGTCGCGAAGGGGTCGAGCGGGAACCGTGCAGTGGGTCGCGCACGGACGGGGCCTGCCTCGGCGGCGAGGCGGGCAAGCAGGTCGGTAACCGACTCCTCCGACTGCGTCCGGTCAGGCCGGTGTCGGGCGCGGTGTGAGCCCATGCAAAATCCTCACCCCGGCGCACGCCGCGAATCGGGGGAGCGAGCGGCGCGTCCCCGCCCTGGCCGTTGCGGCGCCCGTTGGGGAGATGTCGGCGGGTGGGGAGCCGGGACCGACCAGGCGCGCCACGCAGCTCCTTGATGCTGTGCGGCTACCAGACCGTAATCATCCCGTGACCATGATCGCCTCGCCGCGCCCCCGTAGCGCGCTAATCGGACAGCCGTGCTCCATGAACGGTCGCTCCATGCATCCGTTTGGAGTAATGAGGTTGGTCCTTGTCGAACTGTTACTCGGCCGCGGACGCGCGATGCAGCGTCAGCATGCCGTCGCTCGCTCCGGCCGCGGCCCAGGCGCCTTTTTTCGCCGTCCAGGTGCGGCCGTCGTAAGTGACGGCGTCGACGCCCAGCCTGGCCGCGTGCGCGACGAGCCAGCTGGCGATCGCCCAACCCCGTGTGGCGGGCTGCGGGCCGGACAGGCGTGCCGTTCCGAGCTCGCCTGTCGCCAGCTGCGCGACATCGGCTCCCGGCACGGTCAGCGTCAGGTTGTGGCAGGTCAACGCGGCGGGGTCTTCGCCGGTGAGCGCCCTGGCGAGGGAGCGGGCCACCGGCTCCCACCGGGCATAGGCGGCGGGTGTGGCCGAGCGCTGCACGAGCTGGGCGGCCTGGGTCACCGACAGCGTCGGCCAGTCCGGCTCGGTGCGCAGCTTCGCGTAGAACGCATTCGCCGCGTGGACGGGGTCCGTGACCTGCTCGTACGTGCCCCAGCCCTGGCTGGGGCGCTGCTGGAACAGACCGGCGGAGTCCCGGTCGCCGCCGGTCAGGTTGCGCAGCCCGGACTCCTGAAGCGCCGTGGCCAATGCCACGGTGACGGCGTGGTCGGGCATGCCGAGAGCCAGGCCGACGCCTGCGATGGTGGCGGCGTTGTCGGCCTGCTCGACGGTCACCGGCCCCGCCCCGTCGCCCGCGGCCGTCGCGCACCCGGGACCCGGCGTCAGTACGAAGCGCAGGACCACGATCGTCAGCCCCGCCACCAGCGCGAGCACCAGCCCGGTGATGACGATCGTCCGGCCGCGCATCGCACTATCGTGCCCGGCGCCCTTGCCGGAGGGTTACACAACCCTGTCCCCGCGTCCTACTCGGCTACCCGTCGCGGAGATGCTGCATCAGCTCGTGGATTGACAGCATCTTTCCTACCGGGGCGGACTACTCGCCCCACGCGGATCGGGAGCTGAGGACGATGCGTACGACCACCGGCAACGCGGGACTGCTTAACCGGCAGGACGAGGCCACGGTGTGCTATCCCCGGGGCGCCCGCCCCGCCGCGCCCGCCCTGCCCGCCGACGGCGCGACCGTCCTGGTGCGGGGCGCCGTATTGGCCCCCGCGCCCAGCCCCGAGACGGCCGTAGCAGGCGAAGCCCCGGTCTTCGTCGACGACAGCGGCACCCGCAAGCGGCTGCTGCGCCTGGCGGGGGTCCTGATCGCGCTGCTGTCGATCGGCTTCCTCGGGATCGTCGGGGTCGCGCTCGCGGCGCCCGCCGTGGCCAACTCGGTCGGGCTGGGCAACGTCGTCCCGTTCATCGTGCCCGGTGCCGCCGCCCCGCCGCCGCCGAAGGCGCCGCCCGCACCGCGGGCCCACGTGGCCAGGCTCAAGCCGAAGGCCAAGCCCCTGGTCGTCGCAGCGCCGGTGACCAAGCCCAAGCCCGTCGACGCCGACCCCCAGCCCCCCGTTGACCCCAAGCCCC
>DASWUW010001026.1:0-2507 GCA_036406335.1 Trebonia sp. | reverse complement strand
TTCGTAAATCAACAGATACGTCTTCGATGCTGGTTTATCCTGCCTGGGCACGGCTGATCCGCGGCTAGCTCAGTGAGGGGTCCCATTGACCGGCAGGCGTAGCTGGAGACCGGCCCTGGCGGGCGCGCTGGCACTGACGGCGGTAGCCGGACTCGCCGCCGGCTGTTCCTCGGTCAGCAGCAGTGCCGACGGTACCTCGCTCACGAGCGCGCTGCCGACAAACTTCGGCCCCCCGGAGAAGATCACGCTGAACGTCGGCGTAGTGCCCGCCATGGACTCGGCCGGCTTCTTCGTCGCGCTGCACGACGGGCTGTTCGCCCGGGAGGGGCTGACGATCAACTACTCGGCCGCGGTCAGTTCCGAGACCGCGGTGGCGCAGCAGCTGAAGGGCGGCCTCGACATCTCGGCCGGCAACTATGTCTCCTACATCAACGAGGCGGCCGACGACCGCGCGCCGATCGAGGTGATAGCCGAGGGCTCGGTCATGCAGCAGGGCGCGCAGACGGTCTTCACCATGCCCAGCTCCGACATCACCACCCTGACCGGACTCAAGGGCAAGCTAATAGGCGTGAACGCGCCCGGCAACATCGATTACCTGCTCGGCGTCTCGGTGCTCCAGCAGAACGGCATCTCCCCCCGCAGCGTGGACTTCCCCACCAAGCCGATCCCGTTTCCGGACATGGCCGGGATGCTGGCGTCGGGCAAGCTCGCCGCGGCCGTGCTGCCCGAGCCGTTCGCCAGCCTGGCCGAGCAGGACTACGGCGCGGTCCCCCTCGCCGACCTGAACCAGGGAGCCACGTCGAACTTCCCGATCGAGGGATACGTGGTCACCAAGCAGTGGGCGGCGCAGAACCCGGACACGCTCAAGCGGTTCCTGGCCGCCCTTGAGACCGGTCAGGAGATCTCCGACACCAACCGGGGCGCGGTCGAGGAAGCGTTCAAGTCGCTCGCCAGCCCGCAGACCGGCCAGGTCCCGCCGGAAATCGCGGCCGTGATGGCGCTCGATACCTACCCCATCGGCGTCGACGGGACCCGGATCCAGCGCGTCGCGGACGTCATGTACCAGTTCAACCTGCTGAAGAAGCCGTTCTCCGTGAACAGCATGCTGCTGCCGGGCCAGTTCTTCAACTTCAGCCGGTTCTCGACCTCCGCCTAGCGCCCGGCACCCGGGCCGCGCGTCCCGCCCGGCCCGCACGGGTTCCGGCCGGTAGGGTGCGGGAGGTATGACGACCTCCCGGTTCGGCCTCATTGTGCTGGTGATCGGCCTGGCCGGGATCGCGGCGGTGCTCTCCAACCGGCTCAGTGCCCGGCTGCGGGTGCCCGCACCTGCGTTCTTCCTCGTCGCGGCGGTCATCGCGGCGCAAGTGTTTCCCGCCGCCAGCCCGCCGGTGAATACCGTCGAGCAGATCGTGACGCTGGCCCTGGCGATCATCTTGTTCGACGGCGGGATGCACATCGGCCGACGCCGGTTCCGCACCGCGGCTGCGGCCATCGTCTGGACCGGCATCGCAGGAACGCTGGTCACCGCGGCCGGCACGGCGGTCGCGGCGCGCTACATGGCGGGCCTGAGCTGGCACCTGGCCCTGCTCGTAGGCACGGCGGTGGCCGCGACCGACCCGGCGGTGGTGTTCTCGGTCTTCGGACGGCGGGAGATCACCGGGCGCACCGGGGTGCTCCTCGAAGGCGAGTCCGGCGCCAACGACCCGGTCGGTATCGCGCTGCTCGCCGCGCTGCTCACGGCGCACGGCGGAGCGGCCAGCGTGGCCTGGCACGTGCTGACCGAGTTCCTGCTCCAGATGGCGGTGGGCGTGGCCGTGGGCGTGGCCGGCGGACTGGCGCTGCTCGAGTTCATGCGCCGGGTGCCGCTGCCGAGCGAGGGTCTCTACTCCCCCCGGGTGCTCGCCAGCGTGCTGGCCATCTTTGGCATCGCCGCGGTCGCGCACGGCTCGGGGTTCCTCGCGGTCCTGGTGGCCGGCATCCTGATCGGCGACGAGCCCGCCCCGTACAAGCGCGAGATCGAGCGCTTCCACTCCTCACTGGCGTCGCTAGCGGAGATCGTCGCGTTCAGCATGCTCGGCCTGACCATGCGGCTGTCTCAGCTCGCCAGCGCCTCCGCCTGGGCCGAGGGACTGGCCCTGGCGGCCCTGCTGGCGTTCGTGATCCGCCCGGTTCTCGGCGGCCTGGTAACGCTGCCGGTCCGGCTGTCGGCGCGCGAACGGGTGTTCTTCCTGTGGACCGGGCTCAAGGGGGCGGTACCGATCCTGCTCGGCCTGACCATCCTCCAGTCGGGTACCCCCGGCGCGGCCGGCGCCTACCAGGTCATCTTTGTCATTGTCGGCTTCTCGGTCACGGTGCAGGGCGGCCTCGTGCCCGCGCTCGCCCGCCGGCTGCGCATCCCGCTGCGCACCGTCGAGCCGGAGCCGTGGTCGCTCGGCGTCCGCTTCAGCGAGGAACCTGAGGGCCTGCAGCGGTACCAGGTCGCCCCCGGCGCCCCCGCCGACGGCCGC
>DASWUW010001025.1:0-10595 GCA_036406335.1 Trebonia sp. | reverse complement strand
CGAGACCGGCCCTGAGACCGCTCCGGCGCTGGAACTGGTCGGCGCGGCACTGGACACCG
Source organism: Trebonia sp. (assembly GCA_036406335.1). GTDB lineage: Bacteria > Actinomycetota > Actinomycetes > Streptosporangiales > Streptosporangiaceae > Trebonia. The sequence goes on along the minus strand of DASWUW010001025.1, from coordinate 10,536 downwards.
CCGCCGCCTTCTTCGAGGAGGTCCGGGAGTTCGTCGGCCTGCGCCACCGGATCGTCGCCTCCAGCCGGGAACTGCAGGAACGCGAGCTGGCCAAGTACGCGGCCCTGGCCACGGCCCTGGCCCAGGCCCTGCGCGCCCGCGGGTTCGATGACACCGCCGCCGCCCTCGCCGCCCGCTCCGGCATGACCGTCATGCAGGTCGCCCTGGAGCGGTGGGTAGATAGCCCCGGCCAGGCGCCGTTCCAGCAGGTCGTCCGCGCTGCCCTGGCGCGGCTGCGGGAGATGGCCGCCGCCGGGTAATCCGGCGCCGGACGTCAGCCGTCTCCCGGGACCCGTACGCCGGTCTACAGGGTGACGGCAATGACGTGCTTGCCGAGGACGCCGCCCTGGCTGAACGCCTGGTGCGCAGCGGCGATGTCGGCCAGCGGGAAGACGTCGCTTACCACCGGGCGCAGCGCGCCGGAGCTGACATAGCCGGCCAGGTCGCGCAGCAGGGCGGTGTCGGGGTTGGCGCTGAAGGTGCGGATGCGGCGGGACCCGTGGACGGCCGACAGCCCGATCGCGACCAGGACGGAGGCCGACAGCCCGACGGTGACCATCCGGCCGTTCCGGGTGAGCCTGCGCCGGTAGGACTCGAGGTCGGAGCCGGCCGTGTCGACGATCACGTCGAACGACCCGGTCTGCTCGGGGGTGGCGTCGTAACCGAGGACCCGGTCGGCCCCGAGGTCGCCCAGAGCCTGGGCGTAGCGGTCCCGGGCGAGCGCGGTGACCTGGCCGCCCATCGCGCGGGCGAGCTGCACCGCGGCGGTGCCGACGCCGCCGCCCGCGCCGCGGACGAGGACCCGTTCCCCGCTGACCAGGTGGGTGCTGTCCCGCAGCGCGATCAGGGCGGTCGCGCCCGCGACGACGAGTGCGGCCGCGCCGGACGCCGGGATTCCGGCCGGGGCGGAAGCGATGCGGTCCGCGGAAACCGTGACGTACTCGGCCGCGGCGCCGGTAACGTGCCGCTGCCGCGGGTGGACGGTGCCCCACACCCGGTCCCCGGCGCGGAAGCCGGCCGCGCCGGGGCCTGCCGTCGCCACGACGCCGGCGAAGTCCAGCCCGGTGCCGAGCGGGAACCGGCGGCCGGAGACCAGCTTGAGGCCGCCCGAGCGGACGAGCACATCGTGTCCGTTGACGCTCGACGCCTCCACCATCACCAGCACCTCCCCGTCGCCAGGAACGGGCCGGCCAACCTCGTTGACCCGCAGGACACCGGGCTCTCCGAAGCGGTCGATCTGAGCGGCCTTCATGCTGGTTCCTTCCGTCGACTGCGGTCCCGGGTTCGATCCTGGGCCCGGCCGCCGCAATCATGGTCGTTCGCCTTTTCCCGGGACCGCCGGACCCACCCTCAGGGCGGCGGCGCGATACTGAACCCATGGCGACCGATCCGCGGCAGGAACTCGCCGATTTCCTCCGCGCCCGCCGGACCCGGATGCGACCGGAGGAACTCGGCCTGGAGCCGGGCCCGCGGCGGCGCGTGGCCGGGCTGCGGCGCGAGGAACTCGCCCTGCTGGCCGGGGTGAGTACCGACTACTACCAGCGCATGGAGCAGGGACGCGAGGTAAGGCCCTCGGGGCCGGTTCTCGACGCGATCGCGGGCGCCCTCCGGTTTACGCCCGAGGAGTCCCGGTACCTGCACCGCCTCGCGGCCGCGGCGAGCATGCCAGCCCGGCCGCCCCGGTACGGACCCGAGGTGGTGCCCGGCACTACCTTGCGGCTGCTGAGCACGATGAGCGCGCCCGCGCTGGTCATCGGGAGGTTCCTCGACCTGCTGGCCTGGAACCCGCTGGCGGGCGCGCTGCTCGGCGATTTCACCCGCCTGCCGGAATCGCGGCGGAATCTGCTCTTCCTGTTTCTGGATCCGCAGGCGGACCAGACCTGCCCGGACCGCAAGGCCACCGTCGCCGAGCTCACCGCGATGCTGCGGGCCCAGGTCGCGGCCGAGCCGGGGCACCCGCGCGCGGAAGAGCTCATCGCCGAGCTCACGGCCGGCAGCGCGGAATTCACCGCGCGGTGGAGCCGTCACGACGTCGAGGGAGCGACCCGCGGCCGGATGCGCATCAATCACCCGCTGGTCGGAGAGCTGAACCTGGACTGGGATGCCTACCCGATGCCCGGTGCTCCCGGCCCGGTTCTCTTCGTCTGCACCGCCCCCGAGGGCGGAGCCGACGCCGAACGCCTCCAGCGGCTGGCCGGCGTCTGCGGTTAGGGTGTCGGAGTTCGGGTGAGCCGGACGACGGAGTAAATGTGAACGAGCCGGCATGGACAGGGCAGGACGAGCCTGACCTTCTCGCGCTCTACGACCGGGCCCTGCCCGACGTCTACGGCTACCTGCTCATCCGGTGCGGCAGCACCGCCACCGCGGAGGACCTCACCGCCGAGACGTTCCTGGCCGCGGTGACGGCCGTCCGGGCGGGCACGGCCGTACTGAGCGTCGCCTGGCTGATCGGGATCGCGCGGCACAAGCTGATCGATCACTGGCGGGCCCGCTCACGCGAGCAACGTCATCTCGAAACCGCTTACGACCCGCGTGTCCCGCTCGAGGACTCATGGGACGAGCGGCCGGACCCTCACTGAAGGAGTTCCCATGACGACGCAACGCCAGCTGGCCGCCGCCGAAGGCGATGTCGCCTACGTCAGCCTGCAGCTGCCCGACGCCGGCCGGGCCCGCCAGTTCTACCGCGCGGTGCTGGGCTGGCGTTTCGGTACCGACGACGAACCCGGTCACAGCGCGCAGGTCGAAGGGCAGTCGCTGCCGCTCGGAATCTGGGACGGGCCGCCCGCCCCCGGCACCGGCACCCCCGGGATCCAGCTGGCGCACCGCGTCGCGGACGTCGCCGCCTCCAGTGCGCTGGTCCGCTCCCTGGGCGGCACCGCCGGGCCGCCGCAGCCGGAATCCTCTGGCCTGACGGCCGACTGCCGCGACGACCAGGGCAACGGATTCCGGTTGCTGGAACTGCCGTCCGGGGCCCCGCGTCCTCCCGTCAACGGCGCGCGGGCGGGCGACGTCGCTTACCTCACGGTCTCCCCCGGCGACGAACAGCGCGCGAGCGAGTTCTACGGCGCGCTGTTCGGCTGGCGTTGCCTAACCGGGAGTGTCCCGGGCGGACTGCAGGTCGACGGCGCCGCGCCGATGACCGGTTTGCGGGGCGGCGCCAGCGGCCAGCACGTCACGTTGATGTACCTCGTCGACGACATCGACGCCGCGGCGGCCCGCGTCCGGGCCGCCGGCGGCACCGCCAGCAGCCCCGAATCGCAGCCCTACGGGATCACGGCGCAGTGCACCGACGACCAGGAGATGACCTTTACCCTCGGCCAGCTCTGAGCCGCCGCCGGCCGGGAGCTTAGCCGGGATCAGAGCCGCCAGAGGTCAAGAAGCGGTCCCGGGTCGGACAGGTCGGGCAAGACGATGTCCGCCCCCAGGACGGCCAGTTCCCGGAACGGGCGTCTCCCGGTCGCTACCAGCGCGCACCGTACGCCGATCGCCTGCGCGCAGGCGAGGTCGCGGGGGGTGTCTCCGACAATCCACACCCCGCCCGGGTCTCCCCGCCAGCCGGCCGCCGACAGGCGGGCAAGGGCCACCCGGGCTACGGCGGCACGATCGGGCCCGCGGTCGCCGTAGCCGCCCACGCCCAGCTCAACGGGCGGGACCAGACCGCCCGCCTCCAGCTTGTGCCGGGCGATGGCGGCCAGGTTGCCGGTCACCACCGTCTGCCGGACACCCGCTTCTGATAGCCGGGCCAGCAGCGCGTCGACACCGGGATAGGTGCTGGTCTGGGCCCGGAGATCGTCGAGGCGCTCGGCCACCAGCCGTCGCAGCACGCCCAGTACGTCGGGTACCAGGGTGGCGGGCGCCCCCACGGCCGCCAGCAGCATGTCCGCGATCTCAGTGTCCAGCCGGCCGCCGTAGTCGCGTCTCTCGGGCGAAGGCCGGATCCCGGTTACCTCCGCCACCGCGTCGAGGAAAGCCTGGGCCGCCACCCCGCCCGAACGCACCAGGGTGCCGTCGATGTCCCACAGCACAGCGGCCAGGCGCGGTGCTGACGCCGCTGGGTGAGTGCCCATTCCGTTCCTCTCGATCATTCCAGGCGCGGCCGGCTGTCGCCGGCCCGCACCTAGAATGCACCGCTGGCCACGCCGTTGAACACTCGCACCGGGAGACTATTGCCGGGCCGGCAGCCGCAGCCCGGCCGGGGCGGCGGTCGTCCGGCCGGCTGCCCCGCCCGGGTCAGGTCCGTACCGTCAGTCCCGCCAGCCTGACGGCACCCCGAGGTGCCCGGCCAGCTCTTCGTAGGTGTCTTCCGGCAGCACCAGCCGGGCCGCCCGCAAGACGGCCCGCGGGTCCTCCCCGGGCGGGGTGAGCGGGACGCGGCCGCCGCACCGGAGAGCACGGGCACCGGGATAGGCGGGACGGCTATGGCCGTGAGCGGAGCGGCCGCGGTCTCGAGCGGAGCGGTCACGGTCGCCGCGAACGGTGCGACGCTGGCCGTGACCGGGGCCAGGGGCTGGGTGACGACGGACAGCAGCGGGGCCACGCTGGCGGTGACGGGTGCCAGGACCGCGGTTGTCGACCCCACGACCGGTGCGACCGCCCCCGTAACCGGACCCAGCACGGCGGCCGCGGTCTGCACCAGCGGCGCCGGGGTTACCGCGTGGACCGCGGGGGCCATTGCGGCAGCGGCGCTAGTGACGACCGGGGTGACCCCGTCGGCGACCGGAGAGACGGGCGAGCCGTTGCCTGGCGTTTCCCGGCTCAAACGCATGTTTTTGCCGTCAGCCCGCTCCGGTCATCGATTGTTGAGAGTAACAACGTTTGCTGCTATGTTGTTAAAAACAACGTTGTTGAAAACAACGTTGGGATTTCATCCCGGGGCACCGGCCGCACCCGGCCGCAGCCCGCCTTCCCAGAGGAGCAACTCATGCCTGACCGCACGCCTGACCTGACCGGCCGGCATGTCCTCATCCCCGGCGGCACCGGCGGGGTGGGGGAGGGTGCGGTGCGCGCCTACCTCGCCGCGGGAGCCGACGTCGTCGTTCCGACCCGGAGCCAGCAGCGGTCGGACGAGTTCCTGGCCGTGCTCGGTGCAGCCGCCACCAGCCGCCTGCACCTGGTAGTCCATGATTACCTGACGTTCGCCGGCGCCGAGTCGCTCGCGGTGACCATGGAGAGCCGGCTGGGCAGCATCGACGACGTCGTGGCCCCGATCGGGGGCTGGTGGGCGGGCAAGCGGCTGTGGGAGATCGACGAGAGCGACTGGCAGCGTGCCTTCGTCGGGCTCGCCACCGCGCACATGGCCCTGCTGCGCGCCGCCCTGCCCCGGATGAAGGCCGACGGCGCCTACTCCGTCATCGTCGGAGCCTCCGCGTTCACCCCGGTGCCGTCCAGCGGGCTGGTGAGCATGGAGCAGGCCGCGCTGCTGATGATGCAGCAGGTTCTCGCGGCCGAGCTCGACGGGGCCAGGCGGGTCTTCGTGCTGCAGCTCGGGCCGGTCCGGACCCGTTTCACCGCGGCCGGCGAGGCCGCCCAGGCGGACTGGGTGAGCGCCGCCCAAATCGGTGCGGTCGCCGTCGCGGCCTCGGCCGCACCGGGGGTAGCCGGGCAGGCCCTGCGCCTGCTCACCCGGTCCGAGGCGGCCGGCGCGCTCAGGTCCCTCGCCCGGACGCGCTAGCCGGGCCGGTAGCGCTCGTCGTCCAGCAGGGCGAAGACCGCCAGGTCATGCAGCCCGTCGGCTTCCCGTCCGGCCCGGCGCAGCGTGCCCTCCCGGCGGAAGCCGGCCTTCTCCGCTACCCGGACCGACGCCACGTTGTCGGTGTTCGCGGTCAGCCAGGCGCGCTGGATGCCGCCCTCGGCAAGCACCCACCGGGTGACCGCACTGAGGGCCTCGGTCGCGTACCCGCGTCCGCGCTGGTCAGCACGGACACCGTAGCCGAGCTCAGCCGAGCGGACCTCCCAGTCGGCGTGGAACAGGCCGATGGAACCGACAACCTGGCCGGACGCGCGGTCCAGCAGCATCAGGTGAAGACCGGTCCCGTCCCGCCGCGCCCGCTGGGCGCCGTCGGCGAGCCACCCGGCCACGGCGCCCGGATCCGGCGGTGCCCCGGGCGGCAGTGCCCCGTGCTCCCCGTCAGCGAGGAGCCCGAGGACCAGCCCGGCATCCGCGGGACCGTATTCGCGCAGGTCCAGCCGGGCCGAGCGGATGAGAAGAGACGGAAAGGAACTCACGGATGCCCACCGTACCCCTCAAGATAGCCCCGGAGCAGGTAACCGGGCTGCTGCGCGAGCGGCCGGCCCGGACTGATGAACTGGCCTCATGAAGATCACCAAGCACGTGCACGCCTGCGTGGAGCTGGAAAGCGACGGCCGCGGCCTGCTCATCGACCCGGGTACGTTCGCCCCGAACGCGGCCGAGCTGATCGCCCGGGCGTCGGCCGTGCTGCTCACGCACGAGCACTTCGACCACGTCGACGCGGAACTGCTCGACGCCGCGCTCAGCTCCCGGACCGACCTGTCGGTGTGGGGGCCGGACTCGATCACCAGCCGCTGGACGGAGAAGTATCCGGACCGGGTTCACCCGGTCCGGTCCGGCGACACGTTCACCGCCAACGGCCTGAACGTCGCCGTCTACGGCGGTGCCCACGCCCGCATCCACGCCGACCTCCCGCCCGTGAGTAACGTCGGCTACCTGGTCGAAGAGACCGTCTACCATCCCGGCGACTCCTACCACGTCCCCGATGCGGCGATCCCGGTACTGCTGGTACCGACTAGCGGACCGTGGACAAAACTGAGCGAGGCGGTCGACTGGGTCCGCGCGGTCAACCCGGAGACGATCATCCAGATTCACGAAATCATGCTCAGCGAGACCGGGCAGCGGTCGGCGGCGATGTTCCTGAGCCCGTCGATGCTGACTCGGGTGCCGCTGACCCTGCTCCCGGCGGGGGAGTCAGCGGACGTGGGTTAGGCCGGCTGCGGCCGGTGGCCGCTGAGTACCTTAGCCAGCAGCGCGTTTAGCTGCCGGCGCTCGGCCGGGTCCAGGCCGGCCAGCAGCTCGTCCTGGGCGGCGTCGGCGTGCCGCTGGATCTCCTCCAGGTGCCGGCGGCCGGCCGGGGCGAGGGTGACGACGTTACGGCGCCGGTTCACCGGGTCGACCTGGCGGTCGACCCGGTGGTCGCGCTGGAGCCGGGTGACGATGCCGCTGACCCCGTTCCGGTCGAGACCCAGGCGCCGCCCGAGGTCGGCCTGGCTCAGGGTCCCGTACTCCTCCAGCGCGGCCAGGACGGCGAACTCGGCCCGCGCGGTGAGCGGCATGTGCCGCGCGGTCATCCGCGCCCCCAGGGTCGAGACCTTGTTCGCCTGCCAGCTGGCCAGCCTGCGGAGCCGGGCGGGGGGCCGCAGCTCGTCGCCGGCGTCCGTCGTCTCGGCCTCGGTCATGTCCCGAGCATACCGTTGGGAGGAACAACGCTTAATGCGTCGGCTAACCCTGAGCCGTCGGCCGGAGGGTGATATCGCCGATTTCGACGTCGTCGGGCTGCTCGATCGCGAACGCGACGGCGCGGGCCACGGCGTCGGGGCCGATGCCGAGCGCCGCCATCCGGCGCTGCGCCTCCTCCCGCAGGGCGGGGTCGCCGATGAAGTCGACCAGTTCGGTGCGCACGTAGCCGGGGGAGACCGAGGTGGTGCGCAGCCCGCCGTCGGTGGATTCCTGGCGCAGCGCTTCCAGCAGCGTGCGGACCGCGTTCTTGGTACCGGCGTAGACCGCCTGGGTCGGCACGATCTTCAGCCCGGAGGTCGACACGATCGTCACCAGGTGCCCGTGGCCCTGACGGCGGAACACCGGCAGCGCGGCGGCGATCCCGTGCAGCACGCCGCGCAGGTTGACGTCGATCATCGCGTCCCAGGCGTCCACGTCAAGCTCGGCCACCGGGCCGGTCCGGGCGATCCCGGCGTTGCCGACCAGGACGTCGAGGCGCCCGAAGTGCTCGACCGCGGTGGCCACCAGGCGCTCGAGGTCCGCGCGCCGGGTGACATCGGTCGGCCGCGCTTCCGCCTGGCCGCCCGCGGCGCGGATTCGCCGGGCCAGCGTCTCGAGCCGGTCCGGGCGCCGGGCGCCGAGGATCACCGCCGCGCCCCGGCCGGCCAGTTCCAGTGCGGTCGCCTCGCCGATACCGCTGCTCGCCCCGGTGATGGCGACGACCTTGCCGGTGATGCCGCTCACGGGCACTCCCTCCGCTAAAGTGGACACGTGTCCGCTTGGCTGAGCTTACCGGACACGTGTCCGTTTAGTTCACCGCCACGTCGGGACGGGGCGCTCCGGCACGAGGAGAAGGCGATGGAACCGCTCAGCCTGCGGGCCGACGCGGCCGGTAACCGCGCCCGGATCATCGCGGCCGCGCGGGCCGCGGCCGCGAGCGGCGGCGAGATCCGGCTCAACGCGATCGCCCGAGAGGCCGGGGTCGGCCAGGGGACGCTCTACCGCCACTTCCCGGCCCGTGACGACCTGCTGGCCGAGGTCTACCGGGAGGACGTGGACGAGCTCACCGCGGCGGCGCCGGCGCTGCTGGCCGCGCACGAGCCGCTCGTCGCCCTGGAGCGCTGGCTGGACCGGGTGGCCGACTACGCGGAGGTCAAGCGCGGGGTCTTCGCCGCCGTGGAGGCGGGGGTGTCGCGGGGACTGGCCGCCCGCAGCCACGGCCCGATCGGGGACGCGCTTACCCTGCTGCTGGACGCGGGCAAGGCTGCCGGGACCGTCCGCCCCGACGTCGACGCGCGCGACGTCATCCTGCTCATCGGCTGCCTGACCCGGCTGGAGCAAGCCGAGTGGGAAATCCGGTCCCGGCACCTGCTCCGCGTCATCCTGGACGGCCTGCGGCGGTCCGGCCAGTCATGATCGCTATTACCTAAGTTATCTGTTCGTTATTATTGGCCGGCATCCTTATGTCCCGGACGGCGTCTAAAGAGATATGACTCCCCGTCCAGAGGGTGTTGAGAAGGAGCTCGTCGTGGTGTTGAAGGTTTCCCGGAGGCATGGAGTTTCCCAGCGGATCGCAGCCGGTGCCGCCGCGGTCACCGCGGTCGCGGGCATTGGCCTGGGGGCGTCGGCGGCGAACGCCGCTACCGGCCCGTCGTGGTCGTCGGTGGGCCGCGCTGGTGTCAGCGGGCAGGTGACCGCGGTGACCTCGGTGGAGTACGGTCCGGGCAAAACCGGCGAGTGGGCGTTTGTGACGACGGCCTACGAGACGAACGGCAAGGGCTACCCGTCGGTTTACTCCCGGACCGACAACGAGTCGTGGGGCCTGACCACGCTGCCGGGCAGCGCGCCGGGCGAGGTTTTCGTTTCTGCGACCGCGATCAGTAACCAGGACGTGCTGGCATTTTCCAATCTCCAGAACGGCACCGGCCGCGAGTGGCAGTTCAACGGCTCGTCCTGGAAGGTGATCAAGACCTTCGGGGCTCCGATTGGCGGCGCCAGCGTGACCGGGGTCAGCAACGTGTGGGTGTTCGGCCGCCCCCGGGGGCCAGTCATCTTGGCGTTTACCATTTCAACGGCCAGACCTGGACCAAGGTCGCCAGCACCCTGAGCGGCGGCCAGGCGCTGACCGAGAGTGCCGCCTGGGCCTACACCGGCAGCACCGTCGCCCGCTTTGACGGCAAGAAGTGGACGCCCACCAATCTGGCCAGCCTGATTCCGGGCAGCAGCCCGCGCATCGCCGACGTGTACGACACCGACAACGCGGTGTACGTGGTCGGCGAGAGCCAGAGCGGGCTTGTGATCCTGGTCTACAACGGGAAGACCTGGGCCAGGGTAGGCCAGGCGGCCAGCACGGCCGTAATCCCGAACCAGATCAGCGGCAACGGAGACATCTGGTTCCCGGTGGTCAAGGAGGGCACGTCCGAGGTCCTGCACTACACCCCGGGCACCAAGAAGCTCACCGCCGCCACCCTGCCCGGCTCGATCGTGTCGATTACCCGGGTCGACCTCACCTTCGAACTGGCCGGCGGCAGTATGCCCAGCGGCAAGGCGAACCCTTCCATGTACACCGAGCTCGAGTACAACAGCTAGGGCAGCCGAGCCTGCTCGGCCAGCTCAGCCAGCACCGGAGGCAGGCCGGTGCTGAGCATCCCGCGGCGGACATGGCCGAGCAGCCGGGACATGACGAGGCCGCCGGCTCCGGTGAACCCGGTGTGCTCGTAAGTGAAGCGGGTACTCGTCCCGACGGTCTCGAGGCGGTAGGTGACCAGGGTTTCGTCTCCGCCGCCGTCGTCGGTCCAGGTGTAGCGGAGCAGGGTCGGCTCCCGCGCCTCGACGACCGCGCAGTTGACGATGCCGTTCCACCCCAGCCGGGGCCGGGCCACGAAGCGGAACCGGTTCCCGGGGACGGGCGCGAAGCCCTCGGGGCGCCCGCCCGCCCCGGTGGCGGTCCACCGCGGGATCAGCCCGGGATCGGTGAGGGCGCGCCAGACCAGGGGGACCGGGTACGGGTAGTCGCGGACGATACG
>DASWUW010001024.1:0-2405 GCA_036406335.1 Trebonia sp. | reverse complement strand
TACTCGAACGGTTTAACTAAAATAGGTATGTGTCCATAAAAGACTTTCCGCCAGCCGGGGGGACCGGCTTTCCAGGGAGGTGATCCAGTGAGCAGTAAAGGCGACTTTGCCGGTGGCAGTGATAATGACCTCACTTGCGGCAGCGTGAGCGAGGCGCTGCGGGCGGCCGGTGCGGGGCTGGCCTACCTGAACTCCCCGGCAGCGAGCGACCTCGATGCCGCCTCGATCGGTGCGGTGCTGACGGCACTCGGTGACCTGCAGAGCCGGCTCGCGGCCGCGCACGCCGCCTTCCTGCGCCGGTTCGACGCCGCGAACGCGCATGACGCGGACGGCTACGCCTCCTCGTCGGCCTGGCTGGCCGCCCGGGGCCGGATGACCAGACGGGATGCCCGGGCCGCGGTCCGGCAGATGCGCCAGTTCACCGAGCGCCCCGAGCTGCACGGTGCCGTCGCGGCGGGCGACATCTCCCAGTCCTGGGCCGACGCCGTCGCCCGCTGGACCCGGAAACTCCCGGAGGGCATGCGCGCCGAGACCGACAAGATCCTGCTCGAGGCCGCCGCCTGCGGGGCCTCTCTGCCGGACCTGGCGACGATCGCCGCCGCCGCGATCGAGCAGTGGCGCTCGGCCCGCCCAGACCCGGAGGAAGAGCCCGATCAACGCGACCGCTGCCTGAGGCTCGGGCGGACGTTCGGTGGCGCCGGAGTGATCCGCGGCGACCTGACCCCCCGAGTGCGCCGCCGCGGTCACCGCCGTCCTGGAGGCACTCGGCAAAAAGCGCGGCCCGGAAGACGACCGGGATGAGGGCCAGCGATTTCACGATGCGCTGGCCGAGGCCTGCCACCGGCTGATCGGCGCCCGGCTGGTTCCCGGCCGGGCCGGCGCCGACACCCAGGTGACCGTGCACGTCCCGCTCTCTGAGCTGCGCCAGCGGCCCGGCGCGGGCGAGCTGGAAGACTCCTGGCTGAAGGCCCGGCTGGGCGAGCCCGCCGACCCGGGCACCGCCTACCTCACCGGCCGGGACGCCGAGGTCGCGGCCTGCGACGCGCTGATCGTCCCGGTCGTCACCGGCCGGGCCGACCTGAGTGTCATCGACAAAATCATCGCGCTCGCCGGCGCGGCACCCGATCCGGCCCGGCTCTCGCCCGCCGCCCGGCAGGCACACCGCTATGCCGTCGCCCGGCTCGCTGTCGACTTCGTGTCCGGGCCCGGCGGCGTGGCCGCCGCGCTGCGCACCGGGCTACTGGAGCATCCGTACCGCGCCCCGTCGCTGCCTCTGGACATCGGAATCGCGGCGTCGATCCCGGGACACATCCTCCGGGCGGTCATGCTGCGCGACCAGCACTGCGCCTGGCCCGGCGGCTGCGACCGCCCGGCCGCCGCCTGCGACGTCCACCACATCAGACACAGAAGTGACGGCGGCGAGACGTCAGTCCGCAACTGCGCCCTGTTCTGCGAATTCCACCACGAGACCTGCATCCACCGCTGGGGCTGGGTGGTCATCCTCCATCCCGACGGCACCATGGAAGCCCGCAGCCCGGACGGCCGGCAGGTTGTGCAGAGTCATGCGCCGCCGCGCCGTGCGGCCTAGGCGCGGCGGCTAGCCGGCTACCGGCACCCGGCCGATGAGCTGCTGGAGGCCGTCGGCGTCCAGCAGGTCGGCGGGACGGACGGTTTGGTCGTGGCGGACGTAGTAGAAGGCGGCGCGGACTTTCTCCAGCGGGGCGTCGGCCAGGGCGGACCAGGCCAGCCGGTAGGCGGCCAGCTGCACCGCTACCGCGTTGCGCTCGGCCTGGCTGCGCGGCGGCGGCCCGGTCTTCCAGTCGACCACGTCGTAACCGCCGTCGGGGGCGGTAAAGATCGCGTCGATGCGGCCGCGGATCTGGCGGTCACCGATCCGGGTTTCGAACGGCACCTCGACATCGCGCGGCCAGCGGCCGCCCCATTCGCCCGCCTCGAAGCGGGCCTTCAGCTCGATTAGGCTGGCGTCTGGCTCGCCCTGGTCGTCGTCCTCGAACAGGTCGTCGTCGCCGATCAGCCGCTGCTGACCAAAGCGTTCCTCCAGCCACTGGTGGAACGCAGTACCGCGGCGGGCCTGGCGGGCGGGCGGCTGCGGCATCGGGCGGCGGACCTGGCGGGCCAGCTCGTCCGGATTCCGGGCCAGGGCGACCAGGGCGGACACCGACAGCCGGGCCGGCAGCAGCACCTCGACCGGGCCGTCGCCGCGGGTCTGGCTCGTGTCCCGCTCCGCCAGTAGCAGGCCGGCGTCCAGTTCCCAGGCCGCGACCATTTCCCGCTCCGATGTGGTGAGCTCGTCCCCCGCGGCGGGCTCGCGGTCCCGACCGGCTCGCTCCTCCCCCGCGGCGGGCTCGCGGTCCCGACCGGCTCGCTCCTCCCCCGCGGCGGGC
>DASWUW010001023.1:0-3586 GCA_036406335.1 Trebonia sp. | reverse complement strand
TTCGTCGGCACCGGGGGCCGCATGCCGGCCGAGGCCGTGACGCAAATGAACCGTGACTTCCCCGCCTACTTCGCGGAGATGGAGTCCCGGGGCGTGCGGCTGTGCGGGCGGGAGCTGGACTCGCCCGCCACAGCGGTGACGGTGCGCGTCCGCGACGGCGAGACGCTGGTGACCGACGGGCCGTTCGCGGAGACCAAGGAGTTCGTGGGCGGCTTCGACGTGCTCGACTGCGCCGACCTGGACGAGGCGATCGAGGTGGAGGCCAAGTCCCCGGTCGCCCGGTTCCTGCCGCTTGAGATCCGGCCGTTCGCCGCCGGGCTGCGGGCGGCGGAGCCGCTGGTGTCCGCGTTTGACCGTGAGGACGACTCCGCAGGCCTGCCGTACCTGCTGACGGTCTGGATAGGGCCGACGCCGGCCGGACCGCTGGACTCACCCGCGGTACTGCGGCGGTCCGAAGCCTGGCGGCAGAAGCTGGAGGAGGACGGCGTCTACGTCCTGGGAGGCGCGCTGGGCGGCCCCGAAACGGCCACCACGCTGCGGGTCGCAAACGGGGAGACCAGGCTCAGTGACGGTCCGTTCCTCGGCATTGAAGAGTTCATCGCCAGCGTCGACGTGGTCCGCTGCCCAGACCGGCAGCGGGCGGTCGACCTAGCGGCCGCGCACCCGTTCGCCCGGTACCACGCGGTCGAGGCGCGCCCGTTCTACAGCGCCGCCATTCACGCTCAGCGTCAGCTCGAGTCACGGGAGTGAGCACCGCGGGTGTTCAGCAGGCGGTCGACGCGGCCTTCCGCGAGGAGTGGGGCCGCGTCGTCGCCACGCTGATCCGGCGGACCGGCGACTGGGACCTGGCCGAGGAGTGCACGCAAGACGCGTTTGCCGAGGCACTGCGGCGCTGGCCTGCCGACGGCATCCCGCGGCGCCCCGGCGCCTGGCTGACCACCGTGGCCGGCCACCGGGCGATCGACCGCCGGCGGCGCTCCGCCCGCGGCGCGGAACTGCTGGAGCAGGCGGGCCGCGAGGCAGAGCTGTCTGAGACGGACGATGAAATGCGGGACGTTTTCGACGAGGCAGGCGCGATCGACGACGACCGGCTGCGGCTGATCTTCACCTGCTGCCACCCCGCCCTCCCGCTGGAAGGGCGGGTCGCGCTGACCCTGCGGACCCTGGCCGGACTCACCACGGCTGAGATCGCCCGCGCCTTCCTGGTGCCCGAGGCCACGATGGCCAAACGCCTCACCCGGACCAGGACCAAGATCACGGCGGCCCGGATTCCTTACCGGATCCCGCCCGCGCCCCTGCTGGCCGAGCGTACCAGCGGCGTGCTGGCGGTGCTCTACCTGCTGTTCAACGAGGGTTACGCGGCATCCTCGGGGACGAACCTGATCCGCGCCGGACTCTGCGACGAGGCGATCCGCCTGGCCCGCGCGCTGCGCCGGCTGATGCCGGACGAGCCCGAGGTGACCGGTGTCCTGGCGCTGATGCTGCTGCACCACTCCCGCCGCCTGCCACGCCCGGGCCGGCCGCGCCGCCGATACCGGGTGGGCGCAGATCGCCGGCCTCTACGCCCAGCTGGAACAGCAGACGCCGTCGCCCGTGGTGCGGCTCAACCGGGCCGTGGCGGTCGCGCTGGCGGGCGACATCGGCGAGGGCCTGGCGATCATCGACGAGCTCAGCGGCGACTCCCGGCTAGAGCGTTACTACCTCCTGGAGGCGGCGCGGGCCGACCTGCTGCGGCGGCGAGGCGACCGGGCCGCCGCCGCGGCCGCCTACGAGCGGGCGCTGCCGCTCGCGCCCGCAGAACCGGAACGCCGGTACCTGCTGAGCAGGCTTGAGGAATCCCGGGACCCGGATGTTGAAACGTTAGTGTTCCCGGTGCCGGGGTCCTGTCGCATACTGGTCCGGTGGAACCGGCCGCTGCTTCCGCCGGGAGGCAGATTCAGCCCTTCGCGGGCGTGCGCGGACGGGCGGCCCGCGCGCGGGCCGCCGGGCCGTCCGACCAGGCCCTGCACTGGCTGGCGGGCTGGTACGCGATCGCCTTGCGCCTCGGCGGGGCGGTCCTGTTCACCGCGGTCGCGGTGCTGGCCGCGACCGGGCCGATCTCCGGCTGGTGGCTGGGCCTGCCGCTGACCGCGCTGTGCCTGTGGTCGGCGTTCTTCGCCTGGCAGGTCCGGCGGTCCGGGCTGACGCCGGGCGTGGTGCTGGCCGACGCCGCGTTGATCTCGGCGCTGGCCCTGGCGCAGCAGCACCTGGTCCCGGCGGTGCTGATTATGGACAGCACGACCTGGGTGCTCCCGCTGTCCTGCACGTCCATCTACATGCTGCAGATCGCGCTGCGGCCCCGGCTCGCGCTGCCCGCGGCCGCGGCCGTGGTCGTCTGCTACGGGATCGGTTCCGGCCACCCGGTCAACGGCTGGCTGCTGGTGGTAGAGACGGTCGTCGCCGCCGGGCTGGTGGCGGTCATCCGCGGCGGCGCCCGGCAGGCGGACACGGTCGTCGCGGCCGGCCTGGAGACCGAGCGGCGGATCCGGGCCGAGGAGGCGCGGCGGGCGGACGAGCGCGACCAGCACCGCCAGCTGCACGACACCGTCCTGTCCACCCTGACCATGGTCGCGGCGGGCGCCTTCGCCGGACGGTCCCCGGCGCTGACCGCGCAGGCGGCCGGGGACCTGCGCGTGCTGCAGGGACTGGAGGGCGCGCACGCCGGGCCCAGCGGCCCGGCGGCGCTCACCGAGCTGACCCCGAAGCTGGAGCGGACCGCGGCCCGGGCGGGTGACCTGGCCGTGGGGCTGCACCTCGTCCCGGTCACGCTGCCGTCTCCGGTCGCGGACCAGCTGGCCGCCTGTGTCGGCGAGGCGCTGCGCAACGTCGGGCGGCACGCCGGCACCGGCCAGGCGGACGTGACCGTCGCCGGCGGTGCGGGATGGGCGGTGGTCACGGTTACCGACCACGGCCGCGGGTTCGACCCGGACGCCGTCCCGTCGTCGCGCCGGGGAATCCGCGAGTCGATCACCGGGCGGATGCTGGCGGCCGGCGGCCGGGCCGCTGTGACCAGCAGTCCCGGTACCGGCACCACCGTCACCGTGAGCTGGCCGGCATGACCGCGGTGGTGCCGTCGGCACTGATGTCGGGCCGCTACCAGCGGGCCTTCACCGTCGCGGTGGTCTTCCTGGTCGCGGGCTGGCACCTGGGCGGAGCGGGCGGGCAGCTGCTGCACGACCGGCCGGAGTACGGCTCGTTCGCCTTTCAGGGCGCTCTGTGGCTGGTCATGGCGCTGGCTATCGCGGCCGGATCGGTCCTGGTGCTGCGGGGAACGCCTAGCTGGCGCGCGGCCTGGGCGGTGGCGCTGATCGCGCTGGCCGCCAGCACGGCCGCGGCGGCGGCCAGCCCGGACGGGTTGACGCTGGCGGTCAACTGGGCCTGGGGGAGTGCCGGCTGGACCGGCCTGCTGGTCCTGCTGCGCCGCCGGTTCGCCGAGCTGGCCTGGTTCCTCGGGGCCGAGGCCCTGGCTACCCTGGGCGTGCTGCTGGCGGCCGGGCTGCACCGTGCCGACCTGGCCGGCTTCCTCGCCCTGCTGGCCTGGTCGACC
>DASWUW010001022.1:0-2699 GCA_036406335.1 Trebonia sp. | reverse complement strand
GACGGCGACGGCGACGGCGATCGCGGACGCGCGCAGCGGCCGCTCGACCAGTCGCTGCTCGCGGCAGCGGTCACCTCGGCCGTACTCGCCTGGCTCGCGAACCAGGTGATTCGCGCGCTCGGCGGCTCCGCACTGCGTCCGGTCAACGGCGTGTCGGTCACCCCGCTCAGCCAGGTGCCGGCCCATGCCAGCCTGCTCTGGCAGGCGATCGTCATCATGTTCGGCGCGAAGCAGCCAGGCGCGTCGCGCCACATGACCAGCGCCCACGGGCTCCTTGTGCTGATGGCGGCGTTTCACGTGATCGGACTGGTGCTCGCGGCGGCGGGCTTGGCGGCGGGAATCGCAGCGCTGCGCTCCCGCCGCACCGACCGGGCGACACAGGTGCTCGCCGCCTCAATCCTCGTCGTCTTGGCCTTCGGCGTGTTCACCACGCTGGTGAAGTCACCCAGCTACTTCCACGAGGTCGTAGTCCTGATGCCGCTGAGTGCCGCCCTGGCCGGCCGCGTGCTCGTGCCGCTGGCCGGCCGCCGGCTGCCGGCGCGGCTGCGGTCCGTCCCGGTCGCGGCGCTCGTCCTGGGGGCGTGGCTGGCGCTCACCGTGGCCGAGGTGGGCTACGCCGCTACCTGGCCGGCGAGCCGGTCGCTGCAACAGGCCGTGGCCGACTGGCTGGTCAGCCATCACGAACGCGACGGCCTGTCCGGCTACTGGCAGGCGACATCGACCACGGTGACGAGCGGCGGCCAGGTCCTCGTCGCCGGCATCACCCTCCCCGGCCCCCCGCAGGCCGGGCAGCCCATGAGTGACCGGGCCGCCGCCTACCGGTGGGAGTCATCCGCCGACTGGTACCAGCCCGCCCGCCACGACGCGACTTTCGTCATCGCGGTCGCCGGCCCGGCGGTACCCAGCGGTGGTCTGACGGTGCCGGAAGTGCGCGCCGCCTTTGGCGCGCCCGTCGGCCAGCATCAGATCGGCGGGGAGGTGATCATGCTCTACCACTCCAACCTGCTCAGCCGTCTTACCCCCACGACCTTCCCCTGAGGCGGCCGCGCGGGCCCGCGCCCAGCCGGGCTCAGCCGAACTCGCAGGGCAGGTGCTTGATGCCGTTGATGAAGCTGGAGAGCAGGTAGTCGGGTTCCCCGGCGGCCCGGATGTCCGGCACCCGGGTGAGCAGCTCGCGCAGCACGGCCGATATCTCCCGGCGGGCCAGGTGCGCGCCGAGGCAGAAGTGCGGGCCGGCCGCGCCAAACCCGACGTGCGGGTTGGGCGTGCGGGTGATGTCGAAGCGGTCCGGGTCGGCGAACACGTCCTCGTCCCGGTTGGCCGCCTGGTAGACGAGCAGCACCTTGTCGCCGGCGTGGAACGCGTGCCCGTTCAGCAGCGTGTCCTCGGTCAGCGTGCGGCGCATCCAGATGACGGGGGAGACATAGCGGACGATCTCCTCCACGGCCGGCCCGATCCGGCCGTCCAAGTCGGCCAGCAGCAGTTCCCGCTGACCGGGATGCTCGGTGAGCAGCAGCAGGGCGTGCGAGATCGCGTTGCGCGTGGTCTCGTTGCCCGCTGCCACGAGCAGGATGAAGAACGAGGCGAGCTCCGCCGGAGTGAGCTGCTCGCCGTCCACGTTGGCGGTCGCCAGGGCCGAGACCAGGTCATCGGCCGGATGGGCCTGCCGCTGCTCAAGCAGGCCGGTGACCAGGTCGGCCAGGTCGGCGCCGGCGTTCAGGATCTGGGTGACGCTTTCCGTCAGGTCCTGGCTGATGAACTCCGGGTCCGACCCGGACAACACGATGTTGGTGTTGCGCAGCACCCGCTGGTAGTGCTCGTCGCCGATGCCCATCATCTGGCAGATGATCTTGAGCGGGAGCCGGGTGGCCACCTGCTGCACGAAGTCGCCCGGGCCGCCTCGGAGCAGCTCGTCCACGATGACCCCGGCGGTGCGCTGCACGTCCTCCTCGAACTTCCTGATCATCTTGGGCGTGAACGCGCGCGAGACGATCCGCCGGAGCCGGGCGT
This sequence comes from Trebonia sp., assembly GCA_036406335.1. GTDB lineage: Bacteria > Actinomycetota > Actinomycetes > Streptosporangiales > Streptosporangiaceae > Trebonia. Next base: position 689 of record DASWUW010001022.1, on the reverse strand, counting down.
GCCGCGGGTCGTCCATGCTGATCATCGAGCCGAAGTACTCGTTGAATTCGGTCGGCAGGTCGAAGATGCTCAGGGATCCGGAAGCGGAGGAGAATACCTGGGGGTTCCGGCTGGCCCCGGCCACGTCGGCGTGGCGGACCAGCGCGTAGTAACCGCGTTCCTCGGTGCCGAAGGGCGACTCGCCCGCCGCGAAGAACGGCGGCGATTCCAGCGCCCGCAGCTGCCGGAAGGCCGCGAAGCGCCACCTCCGCGGCTGGGCCCAGAAGGCATTGTCCGACAGGTTCAGGTCACCGGTGAGTACTTCCGGGCTGGTCATGACCGGGCCGCCTTTCGCGCCGCTGCGTCTGCTTCCTCCCATAGTGCGCGCGGTCCGGCCTTACCGGGAGGGGGGTGAGCCGGTTCCGCCGGACCGCCCCGCCCCGCCCTGGCGCCGGCCCGCCGCCTATGGCAACGTGAGTGATCATGAGCGAACTCAAAGTCGAAGTCGACCCCGCCGAAGTGGGCTTGGCGCCGGAACGGCTGCACCGCCTGGACGACCGTTTCCGCCGCTGCGTCGACGACGGCCTGCTCAAGGGCTGGCTGCTCACGGTGAGCAGGCACGGCCAGCTGGCCTACACCGCCCGTTACGGGCAGCGGGACGCTGAGGCGGGCCTGCCGGTCGAGCCGGACACGCTGTGGCGCATCTACTC
>DASWUW010001021.1:0-1881 GCA_036406335.1 Trebonia sp. | reverse complement strand
GTGCCGACGATCGTGGTCGACAGGCCGGGGTGGCTGAGGGTGAAGCGGAGGATGAACTCCTGGTGGCCGATTTCCGACTCGGCGATCAGGTCCTCGATGCCGGAGGTCTCCCAGTTCCGCTGGCCGACCCCGGGTTCCTGGGTGAGCGGCCCGACCTGCCAGTTCTTCTCCTCCGAGGCCGCGCCCCGGGCGGCGCCGCCGCGGATCAGGGTGCCCGCGCCCTTGTCGGCCGCCTCGGTGATGAGGTTCTCGTGGTCACGCTGGACGGCGGAGTAGGGAATCTGGAAGGCGTCGAAGACGTCCATCGCGATGTGGTCGGACAGGTCGGGCAGGATGCCGGACATGCCGATGAAGCGGATCTTGCCCTCGTCCCGCAGCTCCTGCAGGGCCTCTACCGTGTGCTCCTGCTCGAGCACCGCCTTACTGGGAGACATGTGCACCTGGACTAGGTCGAGGCGGTCGGTGCGCAGCCGGCGCAGCGACTGCTCGACGTCGGCCCGGACGTTCTGCTGGCTCCAGTCATGCGGGTAGGGAGGCGCCGCGTCGGCCGGGATCTCGATCAGGCAGCCGCACTTGGAGGCGAGGAAGAACTCGTCCCGGCGGTGGCTGACGTAACTGCCGATGAGCTCCTCGCTGCGGCCGTAGTCGGGGGAGGTGTCGATCAGGTTGATGCCGCCGTCCAGGACCGCGTTGAGCAGGCGGCCCGCGTCCTCATCGGTGATCTGCGGCCCGCGGGGCAGCCCGCGCAGCTCCATCGCCCCGTAGCCGAGAATGGTCACGTCCGCGCCGGTGCGCCCGAGGGCTCGTTTGATGATCGCCATACCGGCAACGCTAGTCGTCATCCGGACGACCGCAAGACCGGCCTGGCGCCGACCGCCGTCGCGGTCATGACCGGGGCAGCCGGAGACCAGCGGTCACGACCGGGCGGGCGGGGTCAGTGGTCGGTGTCGAGGGTGCTCGCGTCGGCGGGGACGTCCACCGAGTGCTGCTTGAGGGCGGCCAGGGGGATGAGTTCCAGCACCTTCTCGTTCGTGGCGGCGAGGACGACCGGGGCCGCCAGGCCGTCCTGGAAGGAGCGGAGCCAGTTCGCCGCCGTGACGCACCACCGGTCTCCCGGTACCAGACCGGGGAAGCGGTACTGCGGCATCGGCGTGCTCAGGTCGTTGCCGATGCCCCGCTGGTGCTCGAGGAACTCGTTGGTCACCACCGCGCAGACGGTGTGACTGCCCCCGTCCTCTGGCCCCGTGGCGCAGCAGCCGTCCCGGTAGAAACCGGTGAGCGGGTCAGTTCCACATGGCTCAAGCTCGCCGCCGAGCACGTTCCGGTCACCCATCCCAGCAGTATCGGTAGCAGCGGGGCACGTCCGCAACCCTCCGCAGGCCAAGATCAACTAACAGCTTTGCCCACGCGCAACCGGCGCCGCGCGGGTCACTGCTTTCAGCGGACAGCGGAGATCAGGCCGGCGGCGATATAGACACCGGTTGAATCGTTCCCTAGCCTTGACTGTATGGTCAGTCAGGTACCGGAGAATGCCGCGTCCGTTCCTTCTGCTCGGGGCGTGACCGCCTTCCCGCCCGCCCCGCTGGACGACGGGCAGCTGGCAGCGGCGCTGCGGCCGTTCGGGGAAAGCCGGATGCTGCCGCCGGCCGCGTACACGTCGGACGCGGTGTTCGCGTGGGAGCGGACGCACTTTTTCGGCGGCGGGTGGACCTGCGCCGGGCACGCGTCGCGGCTGCCCTCGCCCGGGGACCAGCTGGCCGTCGAGACCGGGGCCGGGGGCGCGGTCCTGGTGCGCGGCGAGGACGGGGTCATCCGGGCGTTCGCCAACACCTGCCGGCACCGGGGGCACGAGCTGCTGCCCGGCGCTAGCCCGGCCGGGGG
>DASWUW010001020.1:0-1530 GCA_036406335.1 Trebonia sp. | reverse complement strand
GTAGCGGCCCGGACGGCTTGTCCGTCCCGGGCGATGCCCCGGCCCGGCCATCGGCCGCGCCCGGGGCATCGCCGCGCGTACTATTGATTACTCAGAGATATAATTCAGTTACTCAGGGGGATTTATGGCGAGCCTCCGGTGTCGCGTCGGGCCTGGGTGTCACCGGCTGAATGGCCGTCCGCGAACCACGATTGCGTCGCTAGTGCCTCGTGAACTGCGACGATTACAAAAAGTGAGAGTGACGTAAGTCGTCTTGGTCATGCATCTAATGCGTGCAGATGCGTATGCGTATGAAAGTGCGAAATACCTTGCCGATGCACGTGCATACGCTAAGCTCGCCTTAGTAAGTCTGGGGGACAGCTACATAAAGCCAACCGGAGCCCGCCGCGGCAGCGGCCGGCCGACCGCTCTGTCCCGTAACGGCGTCCGCCGCTCCGCGGACCGAGTAAATCCGTCAGGAGACGAGAACGATGCAGGACGTATATAACGGGATCAGCGCCGCTCAGCTCGAGGGCGCGACCTGGCGCAAGAGCCAGCGCAGCAACTCCCAGGGGGCGTGCGTAGAGCTGGCCCGCCTGGACGTGACCACCGTCGCGATGCGCAACTCGCGTGACCCCCAGGGCACGGCGCTCGTCTACCCGGCCGCCGCGGTCCGTGCGATGGTCGGCGCGCTTCGCTCCGGGGAGTTCGACTACCTGCTCGGGTAACTGGTTCCCGCCGCCGCGCCGGGATTCACCGGATACCGCGCGATGACGAGGTTCAGCCCCAGATAGGTAGCAAGAACCCGCTGATGGCTCTGCCGGACGTACCCGCGATCGGGGACCGGCGGCAGGCCCGCGAGCGGCCGGGCACGGGTGATTGCGGCTCCCCGTGCCCGGCCGTTTGCGTTTGCCGCGTCCGGGGCCGGCACCCGGCCGCGTCTGGTAGGACGGACAGGTGGCGGAAACCGGGGACGACGGCGCGGCGGGACTGCTGCTGACCGACTTCCCCGCACCGGGCGGCCCGGAGCCCGGGAAAGACACGCCCGCCGGGAAAAGCCCCGCTAAGCCCAGGAAGTCCAAAGACGCCAGGACGCTGCGGCCAGCGGCCGTCAAGCCGGTGGCCCGTATCGCGGTCGACCTGCCGCTGGCGCACCTCGACCGGCCGTTCGACTACCTGGTGCCCGAGCGCCTGGCAGACCAGGCGCAGCCGGGCGTGCGGGGGCGGGTCAGGTTCGCCGGCCAGCTGACCGACGGCTTCCTGATCGAGCGGGCCGAAGCGAGCGGGCACCAGGGCAGCCTCCGCTACCTGGAGCGGGTGGTCTCCGCGGAGCAGGTGCTGACCACCGAGATCGCCGGCCTGGCGCGGGCCGTGGCCGACCGGTACGGCGGCATCCTGGCCGACGTGCTGCGGCTGGCGGTTCCGCAGCGGCACGCCGCCACCGAAGCCGCCGCCCGCGGGCACAGTGCCGGCGACGGCCGGGCACCGGTGCCGCCCCGCCCCGCCGCCGGCCCGTGGGCCAGGTACCCGGCGGGACCGTCGTTCCTCGAC
>DASWUW010001019.1:0-3493 GCA_036406335.1 Trebonia sp. | reverse complement strand
CGGCGTGGCGCTGTCGGTGTTCATCGCGGTGGCCCGCGCGCTGGGCCACCGCCAGGGCTGGACCGGCGAGATCTCGCTGATCCCGTGGCTGCTGATCATGGCCGCGGCGATGCTGGTGCTCGGCTACCTGACCGCGGTCGGCTGCCGCAACCTGGCCGCGGGCACCGCCGCACGTGAGCGGGACGCCGCCGGGCGGTCGATGCGCGGCCAGGTGGCGGGGGTCGCCCGCGCCCTGGTGTTCGTCCCGGCGGGAAGCGAGATCGCCGAGTACGAGCGGTACCGGAAAGAACTGGCGGTGGCGGCGGGGCAGCGTCCCGCCTGACCGCGTGCGTCCCGGGTGAACCCGGGCGGGCGGCGGGCCGCCGCCGCCCGCCCGGGATCCGTGGGGCCGGCCCGCTAGGGCTTGAAGAGGCTGGCCGAGCCGTCGGGGTTGATCGTCGCCATGGCGGCGTCGACGGTGCTGATGTTCTCGTAGTTGGCCGGGGTCCGGCTCCACACGATGCCCAGCGTGTTGATGTTCAGGTGCTGGAGCTTGCTCATGATGGCCTGCTCGTTGAGGCCCCCGGCTTGCCGGACGGCCCAGTCGACCTCGAGCCCGGCGTCCCAGCCCTCCTGGCTGTTCTCGATCGCGTTGTCATTGCCGAGGCCGGCCGCCTGCATGCCGGCGATGTACGCGGTCAGGCCGGCCGCGGTCGCCTTGTCCGTCGCGGTGCTGCCCGCCTGGGCCTGGGTGAGCCAGTTGCGCATGGATCCGAGCACGTAGATGTTCTTCATCGCCGTCGGGCCGCCGGCCGCCGAGACGAAGCTGGGAATCTCGCACCCGGAGCACTCGCTGATCGGGATCGTCGGGTCCTGCGCCCGGATGGCCTTGATCGCGGTGATCGAGTCGGTGCCCGGTACCAGGCCGAAGAGGATGATCTGCGGCTTGGCGGCCAGCAGGGCGAGCACCTGCGGGGTAACGTCGGTGGCGCCTACCTGGTCGATCTGGGTGGAGACGAGCTGGAAGCCGTCTTTGGCGGCCAGGCCCTGCACGGTGGCCTGGTTGGACAGGCAGACCGAGCCGCAGTTGTCCTCCAGCAGTGCGACCCGGGTGTACTTCCGGGGCACGATCAGGTTCTGCACCGAGGCGATCTGGTCCTGGGCGAACACGTCGTAGAAGCCGGGGAAGCCGTAAGTGTTGAGCTCGTTGGCCGGGTAGCCGTTGGTCTGCCAGCCGGAGGAGAGGCTGATCAGGATCGTCTTGCTGGCGATCGCGATCGGCAGCGCGGACTCGGTGTCGGCCCCGGACTCAGGCCCGATGATGAACTGCGCGTGGTAAGTCTGCACGCACTTCTTGGCGTCGAGCTCGGCCTGGGCCGCGTTCGACTGGTCGTTCAGCGTGATGTAGTTGACCTTGTGGCCGAGGATGCCGCCGGTCGCGTTGACGTGCTTGAAGTACGCTTCGGCACCCCAGTTGTCGGACTCGCCGATCTGGGCGTACGGGCCCGCCAGGGCCTCGACACCGCAGGCGACGATCGGGGTGCTGCTGGCCGCGGTGGTACCGCCTCCGCCGCCGCCAGCTCCGCCCCCGCCGCCCCCGCCGCCCCCGCTGCAGGCGGCGAGTGTGCCGGCTAGCAGGGCGGCACCGGCCGCGGCTGCTACCTTGAACGTAACTCGTCTTCGAATCATTGTTCTTCCTTTCTAGTAATGTGTTGCCGGTCATAGAGTTCGGGGCCGTGGTCAGCTGCCGACGAGCAGCGAGTTGACGATGGCGGAGGAACGGAAGTCGGCGGGGCCGCCGTCAAAGACCAGCCGGCCGGCCGAGAGTACGAAGATCCGCTCGCTGACCTGGGCGACGAGGGCCAGGTCGTGCTCCACCAGCAGTACGCAGGTCCGTTCGGCGAGGGTGCTGAGCACCGCCGCGAGCCGTTGCCGCTGTTCCTCGGACAGGCCGGAGGCCGGCTCGTCGAGCAGCAGCAGCCGGGGGCTCGAGGCGAGGGCCCGGGCCAGCTCGACCATCCGCTGCATCTCCAGCGTGAGGCTGGACACCTCGCGGTCGGCGAGGTGGGCCATGCCCAGGTCGGCCAGGGTCCGCGCCGCCTGCTGGCGGGCGGCGTCCAGCCGGCTGCGCCCGATCCGGGTGACGATCGAGGAGGTGTGCGAGGCCAGGCAGGCGACCGCCACGTTGTCGAGCACGGTGCGCCCCTTGATCAGGTGCACCGCCTGGAAGGTACGGCTGACGCCCTGGTAGAACCGCTCGTTCGGCGGCTGCCGGGTGATGTCGGCGCCGCTGAGCACGATCTCGCCCGCCGACGGCGCCACGCTGCCGCCGATGACGTTGAGCAGGGTGGACTTGCCCGCGCCGTTCGGGCCGCACAGCCCGAACAGGCCCCGCTCGGGCAGTGCGAGGGTGACGTCGTGCAGCACGCTGAGACCGCCGTACTCCTTGAAGACGCTCCGCACCTCGAGCAGCGCCGCGTCCCCGGAACCGGCCGTTCCCGCTCCGCCCGGGCCGCCGGCCAGCACACCGGACAGCGACAGGCTGGCCAGCTCGTCCGGCGCGTCCGGGGTACCCGGCGTCAGCGCTGCGCCCGCGGTGTCCGGGGCGGACCTCCGGCGCAGCCAGGCGATCCCGGTGGCGGTGATGCCGGACAGCCCCTCCGGGTCCACCAGCAGCACCACGGTGAGCAGCAGGCCCTCGACGATGAGGATGTTGGTGCTTACCCAGTTGCTCGCGCCCTGCAGGTACTGGATGACCAGCGCCCCGATGACCGCCCCGATGACCGAGCGCCGGCCGCCGATGAACAGCATGATCAGCAGGGCCAGCTCGGCGGTCGGGTCGATCACGGTCTCCGGCACGAACTGCTGGGTGCCCGCGTAGACCGCGCCTCCCAGCGCGGCACACACGCTGCCGAGCACGAACAGCTCGAGCTTGCGGCGCGGCGTGCGGACCCCGAGCGCGGCCGCGGTCCGCTCGTCGACGCCGAGCACGAACAGTTCGAGGCCGATGTCGGAGGACAGGATCCGCGACATCATGAACACCACCGCCGCGAGCAGCACGACGACGATGAGGCCGCCGCCCAGGGCGATCAGCGTGGTCGATCCCGAGCCGGGCCACAGCGTGCCGCTCAGCGGGGCGCCGACCGGGCCGCCGAGGAAACCGGTGCCGGACACGTAGCCCACCGCGATCAGCGGCAGCATCAGCGTGGCCACGGCCAGCGCGAGCCCGGAGGCGCGGGTGACCACCGAGCCGAGCAGCAGCGCGGCCAGCGCCGCCGCGATCACCATGATCACCCCGGCCAGCAGCACCGGCGTCTGGTAGTGGGTGTTCAGCATGGCCACGCCGTAGGCGCCGACCCCGAAGAACACCGACTGGGAGAACGCGATCTGCTGGCTGAACCCGATCTGCACCGCCATGCCCGCGGTGACGATCGCGTAGCAGGCGGCCAGCACGAACACCGACCCGGTGTACAGCAGGCCGTAGTTGAGCACGATGATCGCGCCGACGACGAGG
>DASWUW010001018.1:0-4820 GCA_036406335.1 Trebonia sp. | reverse complement strand
CACCACCGGCCGCGGGTCCGCGCCCTGGACCGGGCCGTCCGCCGGCGTGGCCAGGACCAGGAAGACGGCCAGGCCGAGGGTCAGTGCCGCCGCCCAGCCGATCTCGGCCCGCCCGGGCCGACGGTGCTCCAGGACCTGGCGCAGCGGCAGCGTGAAGACCACCCCGATGACCAGCAGCGGCTGGACCAGGGTCAGCGGCCCGGACCGGAGCGCCAGGGCGTGCAGGCCGAGGCCGGCCAGGTTGGCCGCCGAGCCGGCGATCCACAGCGGATGCCGCAGCGTCCTGGACACGAACCCGCCGCGGCGGCCGCCGACGGCCACCAAACCGACGCCGCGGTGCTGGAAGGCCGTAGCCACGGCGAACAGGGCGGCGGCGATCAGGGCGGCAACGACGGCCTCGGTCATTCCGCGGCCGCCCGGCCCGCGCCCGGTCGTACGGGCAGACCCAGGCAGCGAGGGTTATCGTTTCCGGACATACCTCCGACGCTACGGGGCCGCCCGCCCGCAACTCGACCGGCTCAGGGATGAACCTTGACCGCGGTGCGCTACTACCCCCAGGCCCCCGCGGCCCGGGTCGCATCCTCCGGAAGGATGACTAACGCGCCGGGGTGCTCCACCGGTAACCGTGTTCCGGGCGGCCGCCGCTGCCGTACCGGAGCCTGATCTCAACCCGGCCCGCCTGGTGCAGGTGGCTGAGGTAACGCTGGGCGGTGGCCCGGCTCATTCCGGTGTGCTCGGCGACCTCGGCGGCCGACAGGTCCTCGCCGGTCTTGCTGAGCAGCTGCTCGACCGCCTCCAGGGTGTGCACCGACCGGCCCTTTACCCCGGTTAGCTGATCGGGAGCGCGCAGCGCTCCGAACACCCGGTCGACCGTGCGCTGGTCGGCCTCGCGCAGCGTGCTCAGCCGGGTCCGCATCTGCGCGTAGGACAGCAGCTTGTCGCGCAGTACCGAGAAGCTGAAGGGCTTGAGCAGATAGTGCAGGGCCCCGCCTTGCATCGCGTCCCGGACGCTGTCGGCGTCCTTGGCGGCGGTGATCACGATGACGTCGACCGGCGGATGGCCGTCGCGCAGCCGCGCCACTAGCCGGAGCCCGTGCTCGTCGGGAAGGTAGAGGTCCAGCAGCATGAGGTCGGGCCGGAGCCGGTCGACCGCGGTGACCGCCTCGGCCGCGGTATGCGCTTCGGCGACCACTTCGAATCCGTCGACTCGGGCCACGTAGGCGGCATGGATCGCGGCTACGCGGAAGTCGTCGTCCACCACCAGGGTGCGGATCATGACACCACCCGCGGTTCCGGCACGGCCACGCTCGCGCCCAGGCAGCCGGGCAGGACGGCGGTGAAGACGGCGCCGCCGTCCTGGCCGACGCTGACCATGCCGCCCATGTGCTCGGTGATCTGCCGCACCAGGGCCAGTCCCAGGCCGCGCCGGGCGCCGGTCACGGACGACTTGGTGGTGACCCCGTCGGTGAAAATACGGTCGCGCAGGTCGTGCGGGACTCCGGGGCCGCTGTCGCGCACCCGGACCAGCAGATCGTGCTGGGCGTCGACCACCGTCAGCTCCACCCGCCGGGGCGCCGGCGCCTGGGCGGCGGCGTCGATCGCGTTGTCGATCAGGTTGCCGATCACGGTCAGCACCGGGGTGATGGCGGTGATCCGCTGGGTTACCTGGCTGTCGGGCATCAGGCGCAGTTCGACGTCCCGTTCGCTGGCCAGCGACGTCTTGGCCAGCAGCAGCGCGGCGAGCTTGGGTTCGCCGATGGCCTCGGCCAGCCGCTCGGTGAGCTCGCCGCGGGCGGCGGACAGCCCGGTCACGAACTCCACCGCCTCGGCGTAGTGACCCAGTTCGACCAGGCCCACCAGCGTGTGCAGCCGGTTGGCGAACTCGTGGGACTGGGCCCGGAGCGTGTCGGCCAGGCCGGTCACCTCGTCGAGGGAGCGCTTGAGGGTCTCGGACTCGGTGCGATCCTGAAAGGTCACGACCCATCCGAGTTGCCGGCCGTTGCGGATGATCGGCCTGCGGTTGGCGACGAGTACCCGGCCGGCGTGCAGCACGAGCAAGTCGCTTCCCGTCACCTCGCCCGTGACCACGGCGGCGATCCGGCCGGGGGGCAGCATGTAGCGGAGCCTGCGGCCGGCGAAATCAGCAGGCAGCCCGAGCAGGCCGCGGGCCGCGTCGTTGGCGAGCATGACCCGGCCGGCGGTGTCGTAGCCGAGGACTGCCTCCTTGATGCCGTGGAGCATCGCCTCGCGCTCCTGCAGCAGCGCGGCGATCTCGCCGAGCTCGAGGCCGAAGGTCTGCCGCTTCAGCCGGCGCGCCAGGGCGAGCGCGGCGAGGACGCCGACGGCGAGCACCCCGAGCAGGTACCCGGTGAGCGACGGCAGCCCGCCGGACAGCGCGCTGGCCACGTTGGCGGCGGCGAAACCGACCGACACCTGGCCGACGAGCCTCCCGTTCAGCCACAGCGGGGTCTTCCCGGCCGCCACCCAGCCGAGGGTGCCGCGCTGGGTGCCCAGCCAGGCGCGGCCGGTGCGGAAGGGCTCGGAGGTGGTCGGCTCCGGGTCCTCGTAGGTGATCGGGGTGCCGATGAGCGCCGGGTTCGGATGGGTGTAACGGACGCCCTGGGCGTTGGTAATCACCACGAACAGCGCGCCGGTCTCCGCCCGGGCCTGGTTGGCCAGCGCCTGCAGCGGCCCGCCGGGATGCCCGTCGAGCACCTGGACGGCGATATTCGGCTCCCCCGCCAGGGTCTGCGCGATCGACAGCGCGCGATGCTCAAACTGGTTATTGAGCTGCCTGCGCAAATTCCACTGAACCACGAAGAACCCGCCGACCAGCGTGACGACCAGGATTGCGACCATCAGCAGGACAACCTGGGTAGACAGGCGCTGTCGCACGTGATGCCAGACGGGCCGCTTCAAGCATTCCTCCCTGCCGATTTACCGCAGTGTAACAACGCGGCAAAACCGCCGGAAGCCGCTCACGAATGCGCAGAACGCGCAAAAGTCGCAGAACGAGCGACCTCCGCTGAGCGTTACGCGCTAAAGGCGCACAGGACGCTTTACGGCGATGATCGAGCGCAATAGTGACGGCCGTCACCCCGGTCGTTAGCTTCCTGAATTGTGCGAGCTAACCCAGAACGTGACTACCGGATCGAGCTGTCCGGCGTCACGAAACGATTTGCCACGCCGGGTGGTGCGACGTTCACGGCGTTGCGGGACGTGACCATGACCGTCGAGCCCGGAGAATTCTGCGCCGTAGTGGGCCCGTCCGGGTGCGGCAAGTCCACCACCCTCACGATGGTGGCCGGCCTCGACCGCCCGAGCGAAGGGACGGTGACGGTGGGCGGTACGCCGGTCGCCGGCATCGGGCGCGGCACCAGCTTCATGTTCCAGACCGACGCCCTGCTGCCCTGGAAAACCGTGCTCGGGAACGTGGCCCTGGGGCCGCTGTTCCGCGGCGTGCCCAGAAAGACCGCGCACACCGACGCCAGGGACTGGCTGCGGATGGTGGGCCTGACCGGGTTCGAGAACCACCACCCGCACCAGCTCTCCGGCGGCATGCGCAAGCGGGTGGCGCTGGCGGCGGCGCTCATCAACGAGCCGTCGATCCTGCTGATGGACGAGCCGTTCGGCGCGCTCGACGTGCAGACCAAGGCGATCATGGCCAACGAGCTGCTCACCCTGTGGGACCAGTCCCGGCCGTCGGTGATCTTCGTGACCCATGACCTGGAAGAAGCCATCGCGCTGGCCGACCAGGTCGTGGTGCTGACCGCCGCGCCCGGCACGGTCAAGGACGTGTTCCGCATCGACCTGCCCCGGCCGCGCGGCTCGGTCCAGGAGATCCGGTTCGGCCCGCGGTTCACCGAACTGCACCACGAGATCTGGGAGTCGCTGCGCGACGAGGTGACCCGGGCGTACGCGCGGACCTCGGCTCCGGTGAGCAGGACCAGCACGGTCGAGGAGGCCCGGTCATGACCCGGCGCAAACTGGGGATCCTCGGGACTCAGGTCCTCGTGCTCATCTTCGTGTTCGGCGGCTGGCAGCTGTTCACGACGCTGAAGATCGTCGACCCGTTCTTCTTCGGCCAGCCCAGCGGCATCGTGCGTACCGCCTGGAACTGGGCCCAGCACGGCACCAACTTCGGGTCGCTCTGGCTGCAGATCTACACCACGATGGAAGAGGCCATCCTGGGATTCCTGATCGGAGTGGCGGCCGGCATCGTGGTCGGCGTGCTGCTCGGACAGTTCCGGTTCCTGTCCGAGGTCTTCAGCCCTTACATCAAGGCGGTCAACGCGCTGCCGCGGATCGTGCTCGGCGCGCTGTTCGTGATCGTCCTCGGGCTCGGCATCTCGTCGAAGATCGTGCTGGCCGGCTTCCTGGTCTTCTTCGTGGTGTTCTTCAACGCCTTCCAGGGCGTCCGCGAGGTGGACGGGAACCTGGTCAACAACGCGCGCATCCTGGGCGCGTCCCGGATGGACGTGATCCGCCACGTGGTCCTCCCGTCCGCGATGACCTGGATCATCGCCTCTCTGCACGTAGCGTTCGGTTTCGCCGTCATCGGCGCGATCGTCGGCGAGGTCCTCGGCGCCCAGCACGGGCTGGGTGTGCTCATCACCGACTCGCAGAACAACTTCAACACCGACGGCATCTTCGCCGGGATGATCATCATCGGCCTGATCGCGCTGGTCGCCGAGTGGCTGATCGGCCTGCTCGAGCGGCGGCTGCTGGCCTGGCGGCCGCAGATGGCCTCCGAAGCACCCGCCGCCTAAGGACCCCCGCCTGAGCACCCGCGCCTGAGCATCCCCCCGCTCCCCCGCACG
>DASWUW010001017.1:0-2449 GCA_036406335.1 Trebonia sp. | reverse complement strand
CACTGGGTAAACATCACCCATATACTCAGCGTGCACATCAAGGCGCTCCCGCGAGCCAGCTCAGGCCGGCCGCTAGTCGACCGGAGAATGCGCTAGGTTCAGGAGCGGATAGCAGGCGGCTACCCCCTTTCGTAGACTAGTCCGGGTGGAGACATAAATGAGCGAGCACGCGTGCCGATCCTGCCGCGGGGTGTCCGGCCGCCTCGTGCTCGACTTGGGCGAGCAGCCGGCCAGCGACCACTTCCCGGAGTTGGACGATCCAGGACCCGATCCGGTTTACCCGCTCCAGATGTGGCTGTGTTCGGCCTGCGGACTCGCGCAGCTGCTGTCCGATCCCACGGTCCCGGAAGAACCCAAGGGGGCCGAGCCGGCCGCTCTCGTCGAGCAGGCGGCCGACGCCGTGGCCCGGGTGGCCGCCGCCGGGCTGCTGCCCGACGGCGGCCGGGTGGCGGAGTACGGCAGCCCGCACGGCGGGTCCTGGCTGCCGCTGCTGGCGCAGCGGGGACTGACCCCGGTAGACCGGAAGGCGCAGGCCGACGTCGTCCTCGACTGCTTTGGCCTGATGCACGCGCCGGACCAGGCCGCGGCGCTGGCCGAGCGCGCGGCCCGGGTGGCACCGGGCGGCGTGCTCCTGCTGCAGTACCACTCGCTCACCACGATCATCCGCGACGGGCAGTGGAACGCCTTGCGGCACGGGCACTATGCCTATTACTCCACCGTGGCGCTGACCGCGATGCTCGCCGGGGCCGGCTTCAGCCCGCGCACCGCGTGGACTTTCGACCTCTACGGCGGCACCGTGCTCCTCGCGGCCAGGCGGGATTCCGCTGACGGCCCAGACGGAGCAGCTGCTCCCGGGGAGGCCGGCGCTCCCGACGCGATCGTGCGCGAGCTGCTGGCCGACGACCGGGAGGCGGGCGCGCTGGACCCGGCGGCCATCCTCGGCACGCTCCAGCGGGACGCGCGCACCCGGGCCGACGCGCTCCACGACTGGCTGGCGGCCGAGCGGGCCGCCGGGCGGACGGTTCTCGGCTACGGCGCCGCCTCGCGGGCCGTGGCCCTGCTCAGCAAGGCCCGGGTCGACCGCGAGCTGCTGCCCGCGGTAGCCGATGCGGCGCCGGCCAAGCAGGGACTCCGGATGCCGGGAACCCGCATTCCGGTCATCTCGCCCGCTGACCTGGCCGGGCGGCAGCCGGACACGGTGCTGCTCTTCGTGGCCGACCTGCTAGCCGAGGTGCGGGCCGCGTGGCCGAACATCGAGGCGGGCGGCGGGCGCTGGCTGGTGTCCGATACTCTCAGTACCCCCGAGGGATGATCCCCGGGCGGCCAGGATGCTCCTGCCACTCCCACGACGTTGTGCGGAATTCGTATCAAGGACCCCGGTCACTTGATCACCTATAACGTTTAACGTTGCGTGCTGGTTTTTCACGAGGAAGCCGGGTGGGGTATGGCAGGTGGTGCCGTCTCGGCGACGGGGGCAAGTGCGAACGGTGCTCCGGGAGGAGTCCCGCGTCCCGGCATCCTGCTCGACCGGGACGGCACGATCATCGTCGATCACGGTTATGTCGGCTCGGTCGACCGGGTCGACTTCATCGAGGGCGCCCCGGAGGCCATCGCCCGCTTCAACCAGGCCGGCATCCCCGTCGCGGTGGTGACGAACCAGGCGGGCGTGGCCCGGGGGCGATACGGGATCGACGACGTCGAGCGCGTGCACGAGTACATCGCGGAGTTCCTGGCCAAATTCGAGGCGCGGATCGACCGGTTCGTGTACTGCCCCTATCACCCCGCCGGGGTCGTCGGTGCGTTCACCCGGACCAGCGAGGACCGCAAACCACGGCCCGGAATGGCCCGGGCGGCCGGGCACGCGCTCAACCTCGACCTGGCCGCCTCGTGGATGGTCGGCGACCGGCCCGAGGACATGGGCCTGGCCGCGGCCGTCGGCGCCTCGGCCGTCTACCTGGGACAGGACGGCCTGACCGGGCCCGGCATCTGGCCGTTCCCGAGCCTCGCCGCCGCCGCCCCATTCATCCTGGAACGGATCACCGCATGAGTTCCCTCTTCGAGCTGCAGTCCACCGCGGCACCGCCCGCGGCCGGCCCGGTGAAGTTTCCCGCCGGGCCGCACGCGGACGCCGGCACCTTTTTCCGCGGGTACGCCCGGGAACTGGCCCGGGCCGGCGACACCATCGACCCGGCGGCCGTGGAGAAGGCGGCCGGCATTCTCATCGAGGCCTACACCTCGGGCGCCCGGATGTTCTCCTGCGGCAACGGCGGCTCGGCCGCGATCGCCAACCACATGCAGTGCGACCACGTGAAGGGCATCCGCACGGCGACCGACCTGGCCCCGAGCGTGCTGAGCCTGTCCACGAACGTGGAACTGCTGACCGCCATCGCCAACGACATCGGGTACGACGACGTGTTCACCTACCAGCTCGAGTCCCAGGCCCGTCCCG
>DASWUW010001016.1:0-1843 GCA_036406335.1 Trebonia sp. | reverse complement strand
GCGGCGCGCCGCAGTTGGAGCAGTACCTGGCCCGTTCCGGGTTCGGCCGAGCGCACCGCGCACAGTACATACCAGCCATGGACTCGCCCGGCCTCCCCTCTCGCTCTATCGCAGGCTCGCGCAGCATAGCGTCAGACGACGCCCCCAAAGGTACTCGCGTCGAAGGCTCCGGGTCTACGTACCACGCAAACAGGCGCCGCAGCCCCTGTTTCAGCGCGCTATCGGGTCCCTCACGCTTAAGCCACACAGCCGCTTCACCTCCGGTCACGCGCACGGCGCAAGTCCGCGGTGCAGTGTGCCGTCCTCCGCACCGCGAAATGGAACGTCTGCGTAGTTAACACAGATTAGCGCAAGGTGCATCCCTAATCCGCCTGTCTCGCCAGGTACCAGGCAAAACCGGATGTCAGGGCCGACCCCCCGGACTGCCGCGGAGCGGCGGGCGCCGCTTACTGGTCGGCCCGCTCCACCACCGTCGCCCACTCGTCCAGCAGCAGCTGCACGGTGTCGGCGTCGGTGCCTTCCGCCCACAGGTGAGTGACCGCGTCCGCCGGGTCGGGCAGCACGAGGACCCAGCCCCGGTCGGGGTCGACGATCCGGACGCCGTCGGTGGTGTCGACCGGCCGGGTACCCGCCGCCTCCATGACCGTCCGCATGACCGATCCTTTAGCCGCCCACGGGGTGGGAACCGACCGGCGCATCAGGTGCGCCTGCGGGATGCGGGCGTCGATCTGGCTGAGCGTCAGCCGGGTCCGGGCGACCAGGCCCAGCAGCCGGACGAAGGCGGCGATCCCGTCGACGGTCCGGCTGAACTCGGGGACGACGAACCCGCCGCGCCCGTCCGCGGCGAAGATCACGTCGTCGGCCGCGGCGGCGGTGGTGAGCGCGTCCCGGGAGGTCGGCGTCCAGGTGACCTGCACTCCGTGGAACCGGCAGACCTGCTCGGCGACCCGCGTGGTGGTCACCGGCAGGGCCACCCGGCCGTGCCGCAGCTCGGCGGCGACCAGGTCGAGCACTACCAGCAGCGCCCGTTCGTCGCTGACCAGCGCGCCCTTCTCGTCGACGAGGTGGATCCGCTCGCCCACCGGGTCGAACCGGGCGCCGAAGGCCGCCCGGGAGGACGAGACGACCTCGGCCAGCCGCTGCATCCCGGCCCGGTCCTGCGCCACGGTCTGGGTGGGGGTGATCTCGTCCAGCCGGTTGTTGAGCGTGTGCACGTCGACGCCGAGACCGCCGAGCAGGGTCGGCAGCACCAGCGACACGGTGCCGCCGGCGCAGTCCGCCACCACCTTCAGCCCGGCCGCGGACACCCCGCCCAGGTTCACGCAGCGCACCAGCTCGTGGGTGTAGAGCTCGACGACGCGCGGCGGGTAGGACAGCTCGGCGATCTCGCCCGGGAACGCGCGCCGGAACTCCTGCCGGGAGAAGACCCGCTCTAGTTTCCGCTGGGCGTTCTGGGACAGCTCGGCGCCCCGGTCGTCGAGGAAGATGATGTCGACCGACTGACTGTCGCCCGGTGTGGTGCGCAGCACGATGCCGCCGCTGTACTTGCGCCGGGCGGTCTCGAACCGGGCGACCGGCAGGGCCTGCGCCTCCAGGTCCATCACGTTGATGGCGGAGGCGTTCAGCGCGCTCTGCACGGCCCGCTTGAGGGTGCGCGCCGCGCGGGACACGTCCCGCGAGGTGGTGACCGTCGACCCTTTCTGCAGCGTGGTCGCGTAGGCGGAGGCCAGCCGCACCGCCAGCTCCGGGGTGACCTCGACGTTGATGAGGCCGGAGACGCCGCGCTCGCCGAACAGGGTCCGCTGGCCGCGGGACTCCCAGATCACCGAGTCGTTGACGACCG
>DASWUW010001015.1:0-13289 GCA_036406335.1 Trebonia sp. | reverse complement strand
ACTGCCGCTCCAGGGTTCGATCCAGCCGGCTTCGGCGAACTCGGGTTCCCAGGTCACGTCGAGGCCGAGGATGTCCATGGAGGGGTCGTGCGCGGCAAGCCGGCGGGCCATCTGCTGCCGCTGCCCGTCCGAGGCCTGCGGCAGCTGCTGGTAGGAAATCGTGTACTTGCCGCCGCTCTGCGCGTCGCAGTTGGTGATCGCCGCAGCCGTAGCGCCCGAGGTATCCGGGTAAAGATAGTAGTTCAGGGTGACCGGGCCAGTCCCGGCGCTGGCACTGGCACAGGCGCTGAGCGCCGCGCCCGCCAGGGTTATACCTGCAGCCGCCGACGCGACCCGGAATATACGACTCCGTGGTCTGCGCCGGCCCTTGCGTTTGATCAACTTTGACCTCCCGGGCGTTGCCTGGCCGGGACGCCACCGGGTCTGGCGGACCGCGGCGACGCAATAGCCAGATGCCCCATGGTTACGCAAGGTGGTAGAAGCGTCAATAGTTCGCTCAGAGCCGGGTCTGCGAAAGCAGAAACGCAGCCGGACGCTACGGTGACCCAGGGAACCGGCACAGCGGGTAGCGATGTGAGGAGACGGGGATGGCGGACAACATATACGACGTGATCGTGATCGGGGCGGGACCAACCGGGGAAAACGTCGCCGCCCGGGCGGTACGGGGCGGGCTGTCGGCGGTGATCGTGGAGTCCGAGCTGGTCGGCGGAGAGTGCTCCTACTGGGCCTGCATGCCGAGCAAGGCGCTGCTGCGCCCCGCGGCCGCGGTGGCCGAGGCCGCGGCCCTGCAGGGGGTGACCGGAGCCCGGCTGGAGCCCGCTGAGGTGCTGAAGCGGCGGGACTCCTTTACCCACGGCTGGAAGGACGACAGCCAGGTCGACTGGCTGAACGGGGCCAAGATCGGCCTGGTCCGCGGGCAGGGACGGCTGACCGGAGAGCGCACGGTGTCGGTCGGGGACACCGTGTCGGCGGAGAAGACGGTGCTGCGGGCCCGCCACGCGGTCGCCGTCGCCACCGGAACGGACGCGGTGGTACCGCCGTTGCTGGCCGGCGTCCGGGCGTGGACCAGCCGCGAGGCGACCAGCGCGCACGCGGTGCCCGCCCGGCTGGCGGTCGTCGGCGGCGGCGTGGTCGGCTGCGAGATGGCCGCCGCCTGGTCCGCGCTCGGTGCGAAGGTCACGCTGATCTCCCGCGGCGGCCTGCTCGACCGGCTGCCCGCCTTCGCCGGCGAACTGGTCGCGGACGGCCTGCGCGACGCGGGAGTGGACGTGCGGCTGAGCACCGGCGTGAGCGCGGCCGCCCGGGAGGCGGCCGGACCGGTCACGCTGACCCTGGACGACGGCACGGCGGTCGAGGCGGACGAGGTGCTGTCCGCCGTCGGGCGCTCCCCCCGGACGGCGGACCTGGGACTGGAGCAGGTCGGCCTGAAGCCGGGAGCGTGGCTGGACGTCGACGACACCCTGCGGGTGACCGCGGTGGACGGCGGCTGGCTGTACGCGGCGGGTGACGTGAACCACCTGGCCCTCCTTACCCACATGGGCAAGTACCAGGCCCGGATCTGCGGCGACGCGATCGCCGCGCGCGCCGCCGGGCGCGAGCCCGCGGTCCGCGACCTGGCTTCGAAGAACTTCGTCCCGCAGGTCGTCTTCACCCGCCCCGAGGTCGCCGCGGTCGGGCTCACCGCCGGGCAGGCCGATGCCGCGGGACTGCGGACCCGGGTCGTCGAGTACGAGATCGGCAACGTGGCCGGCGCGGCCCTGTTCGCCGACGGCTACCAGGGCCGCGCTCAGCTCGTGGTGGACGAGGACCGCCAGGTCATCGTCGGCCTTACGCTGGCCGGGCCCGGTGTCGGGGAGATGATTCACGCCGCCACCGTCGCCGTGGCGGGCGAGGTGCCGCTGAGCCGGCTGTGGCACGCCGTCCCCTCGTATCCCACGATGAGCGAGATCTGGCTGCGGCTGCTGGAAACCTACGGCCTGTGACTCACCTTCGGTAGGGAGCCGGTCACAGAGAAAATGTGCCCGCAGAAGTGTAACGACTGTGCCACGGGTAGCGTTTCGGTAGCAGGGCTTACCCCGCTAGGAGCCCCCGGATGCCCCCCCGTCCGGGGGCTCCGCCTTACGGTTCCGGCGCACGGACCCTGGGGGCGGAGCCCGGTTAAAACCGTCGTCGGCCGCGGCCCGCCATCAACCGCCGTCGCCCCGGCCGGTCAGCCCCGGCCGATAAACGGCATGGTGGTCGCGGTAATCGTGAGGAACTGGACGTTCGCGTCCAGGGGCAGTCCGGCCATGAAAACAACCGCGTCCGCCGCCAGCTGGGGATCGAACGTCGGCTCGGCCTGGACCGATCCGTCCGCCTGCCGCGCTCCCGCCGCGATCCCGTGCGTCATGTCGGTGTTCGCGTTGCCGATGTCGATCTGCCCGCAGGCGATGTTGTACGGACGGCCGTCGAGCGACACCGACTTGGTCAAGCCGGTGATGGCGTGCTTGGTCACCGTGTACCCGACGGAGCCGGGCCGGGGAGTGTGCGCGGAGATCGACCCGTTGTTGATGATCCGGCCGCCGCGCGGATTCTGGTCCTTCATCAGGCGCACGGCATGGTGCGCGCACAGGTACGACCCGGTGAGGTTGGTGGCCACGATCGACTGCCACCCCTCCGGGGTCAGCTCGTCCACCGCCCCCGGCGGCGCCCCGGTCCCCGCGTTGTTGACCAGCAGGTCCAGCCGCCCGAAACGCTCCCGCAGGGTGGCGAACAGCGCCGCCACCGACTCCGGGTCGCCGACATCGGCCGTAAGCGGGAGCACCATCTCGGGCAGCGCCCGGTCCATGGTCTCCTCCAGCTGCGGCCGACGCCGCCCGGCCGCCACCACGTACCAGCCCTTGCTGGCCAGGGTCACCGTGATCAGCCGGCCCAGTCCGGACCCGGCTCCGGTAACGACCGCCACTCGCTCTGAAGTCATGAGCACGAGAGTACGGCCGGCCGGGTGGCCTACTCGCCGGTGAACCGGGCGGGCCGCTTCTCCAGGAACGCGGTGACGCCCTCGGTGAAGTCCTTACTGCGGCCCAGCTCGCCCTGAACGGACGCCTCCAGGGCCAGCTGCCCGGCCATGCGCGAGTACATCCAGTGGTTGAGCTCCCGCTTGGTGCCCGCGTAGGAACGGGTCGGGCCGTTGCTGAGCCGCAGCAGCAGCGCGTCGGCGTTCTTCTCGAACTCCTCGTCCGGCCAGGCCGCGTTGATCAGGCCGATGTCGGCGGCCCTGGGGGCCGGCACCTTCTCGCCCAGCATCGCCATCTCGGCCGCGCGGGCGAACCCGACGCGGGCCGGGACGAACAGCGAGCTGCCGCCGTCCGGGACCAGGCCGATGTTCACAAACGCGAGCAGGAAGTAGGCCGACTCCCGCGCCACGACCAGGTCCGCCGCCAGGGCCAGGGACAGCCCGGCGCCGGCCGCCGGGCCGTTGACCGCGCTGACGAACGGCTTGGGCATCTCCCGGATGGCGGTGACGATCGGGTGGTACCACTCGGTCAGCACCGAGCTGGTGTCCACCGAGCCGCCCGCCGCCGGCTCCCCGAACTCCTTCAGGTCGGCGCCGGAGCAGAACGCGCGGCCGGCCCCGGTCAGCAGCACCGCGCGGACCTCGTCGTCGCCCGCGACATCGCGCAGCACGTCCAGCAGGTCCCGCGACAGGGCGCTGGACCAGGCGTTCATCCGGTCTGGCCGGTTCAGGACAATCTTGGCGGCCGGCCCGGTCCGGTACACGAGAACCGTTTCGTAGCGGCGCGCTGGCTCTTCCGTCACGAGCCCCAATGTATAGCTTTGGATGATGGGTGAGAAGCTGCCGAAACACGCGTACGAAACCGAGCTTTACCGGCTGCAGGCGGAGCTGGTGAAGATGCAGAACTGGGCCCGGGCCTCCGGCGCGCGGATCGTGGTGGTCTTCGAGGGCCGCGACGCCGCGGGCAAGGGCGGGACGATCAGCCGCATCATGCAGTACCTGAACCCCCGCTTCGCCCGGATCGCCGCGCTGGACAAGCCGAGCGAGCGGGAACGCACGCAGTGGTACTTCCAGCGCTACATCGCGCGCCTGCCCGCCGCCGGCGAGATCGTGCTGTTCGACCGGTCCTGGTACAACCGGGCGGGGGTGGAGCACGTGATGGGGTTCTGCACCAAGGAGGAGTACCACCGGTTCATGCACCAGTGCCCGGAGTTCGAGCGGATGCTGGTGGAGGACGGCGTCCTGCTGCGCAAGTACTGGTTCTCGGTCAGCGACTCCGAGCAGCAGGAACGGTTCCGGTCCCGCCTCGACGACCCGCTGCGGCGCTGGAAGCTCTCCCCCATGGACCTGGAATCGGTCAGCCGGTGGGAGGACTACTCCCGGGCCAAGGACGACATGTTCACGCTCACCGACATCCCCGAGGCGCCCTGGCACGTGGTCGAGTCCGACGACAAGCGGCGCGCGCGGATCAACGTGATCGCGCACCTGCTGTCCACGATCCCGTATCACGACGTGCCCGAGCCGCGGCTCAAGCTGCCGCACCGGCCGTCCTCCACCGGCTACGTGCGGACCGACCGGGACCAGCAGAGCTTTGTTCCCGATCACGCGGCCGGCTTGTTACGGATGACACCGCGTGACGGATGACACCGGGTTACCGCCCGCGGGTAACACCGGGCAGGCCGTTCGGTCACGAATTCAGGTCTACGGCGCGCTTGAAGTCGCACGTGACGGGCAGTACGGCAGACTTGTGGGCGTGAATAACCGGGAATTGCGGCGGCGGGCCGCCGAGCTGGGCGTTTCCGTCAGCTACTGGGACTGGCAGGGGCGCGAGGTCACCGTGTCCGACGAGACCCTCACCGCCATCGCGGCCGAGCTGGAACAGGCGCCGCCGGCGCTGCCCGGGTTCTCCGCGCCGGAGGCGGTCGCGCCCGAGCCCGCGGAGCGGTCCTGGGGATTCGCCGTGCAGCTGTACTCGCTGCGCTCGCGCGGTTCCTGGGGGCACGGCGACCTGCACGACCTCGCCGAGCTGGCCGCCTGGTCGGCCCGCGAGCTGGGCGCCGGGTTCGTGCTGATCAACCCGCTGCACGCCGCCGAGCCGCTCCCGCCGCTGAGCAACTCGCCGTACCTGCCGATGAGCCGGCGCTGGGTGTCGCCGCTGTACCTGCGGATCGAGGACATCCCGGAGTACTCCGAGCTCAGCTGCGCCAAGCGGCAGCGGCTGACCGAGCTGGCGCAGCCGCTGCGGGAGGCGTCGCTGACGCCGGGCCTCATCGACCGGGACGCGGTCTGGGCGGCCAAGCGCGAGGCGCTCGAGGTGCTGCGGAAGGTGCCGCTGTCGGACCAGCGGCAGGCGTCGCTGGATGAGTTCCGCGCCCGGCACGGACGGGCCCTGAAGGACTGGGCCGCCTGGTGCGCGCTGGCGGAAGCACACGGCTCCGACTACCGGACCTGGCCCGCGCACCTGCGCGACCCGCGGTCCGCGGAAGCGGAGGTACAGCGCGGCGACCTCGCCGCGCAGGGTGAGTTCCACATCTGGGTTCAGTGGCTCGTCGCCGCGCAGGTCGAGGCGGCCCAGGCCGCCGCGCGCGCGGCGGGCATGGCCATCGGTGTCATCGCCGACCTGGCGATCGGCTCGCACCCCGGCGGGGCGGACGCGTGGGCGGGCCAGGAGTACTTCGCCCGCGGGTTCACCGTCGGCGCGCCGCCGGACGCGTTCAACCAGCGCGGCCAGGACTGGGGCCTGCCCCCTATGCATCCCCGGGCGCTCGCCGCCGCCGGTTACCAGCCGCTGGCCGACCTCATCGGGGCCAACCTGGCCGCGGGCGGCGGGCTGCGGATCGACCACGTCATGGGGCTGTCCCGGCTGTGGTGGATCCCGGCCGGGGCACCCCCGACCGAGGGCGCCTACGTGTACTACGACGCGCCGGGGATGCTGGGCACGCTCGCCGCCCGCGCCGCCGAGTCCGGGGCGGTGGTCATCGGCGAGGACCTGGGCACGGTGGAGCCCTGGCTGCGGGACGCGCTCGCGGCCCGCAATGTCCTCGGCACGATGATGCTCTGGTTCGAGCGCGGCTGGTCGGGTGAGCCGCTGGCCCCGCAGTGGTGGCGGCGCAACAGCCTGGTGACCGTGTCCACTCACGACCTGCCGCCCGCCGCCGCGTTCCTGTCCGGCGCGCAGGTCACCGACCGGCTCGAACTCGGCCTGCTGACCCGCTCCGAACCCGAGGAGCGGGCCGAGGCGGAGCGGATCGTCAACGACTGGATCGGCGCGCTGGTAACCGAGGGACTGCTGCCCCCCTCTTGTTCCGGGGATCACGCGACGCGCCCGTCGGCGGACGCGTTCACCGTCGCGCTCTACGGTTACCTGGCGCGCACGCCGGCCCTGCTGATCGGGGTCAACCTGGCCGAGGCGGCAGGCGAGACCCGCTCGCAGAACATGCCGGGCACGTCGGAGGAGTACCCCAACTGGAAGCTCCCGCTGTGCGGTCCCGACGGCGAGCCCGTCCTCCTGGAGGACCTCGCCTCCAGCGAGCGCGTCCGCGCGGTAGCCCGCGCCGCCGCGGGCCGGTGACCGCCTGCCGGTTCCGGGCGGCGACTTTGGCCCCCCGGCACCGGGGCGACGTCAACCCGTGGAAGGATCGGAACGATTAACGAGACTCTGAAGCCTGGACGAGGGGAGACACCCATGCCGGCTACGCCGCTACGGGAGCGGAAGGCGTGGCAGGCGCTCGAGCGCCACTACGCGGAAATCTCCGGTACGCACCTGCGTGACCTGTTCGACAGCGACCCCGGGCGCGGGACGCGGCTGACCGCCGAGGCCGCGGGCATCTACCTGGACTACTCCAAGAACCGGATTACCGACGAGACCTTGGCGCTGCTGCTCGAGCTGGCCGCGGAATCGGGGGTGGCCGAGCGGCGCGACGCGATGTTCCGCGGCGACCACATCAACGTGTCGGAGAACCGGGCGGTGCTGCACACCGCGCTGCGGCTGCCCGCCACGGCCAAGCTCGAGGTCGACGGGCAGGACGTCGTAGCCGAGGTCCACGGGGTACTGGCGCGCATGCGGGGCTTTTCCGGCCGCGTCCGGTCCGGTGAGTTCAAGGGGTACACCGGCAAGCGGATCAAGAACGTGGTCAATGTCGGGATCGGCGGATCCGACCTCGGGCCGGTCATGGCGTACGAGGCGCTCAGGTTCTACTCCACCCGTGACCTCACCTTTCGTTTTGTGTCGAACGTGGATTCCACCGACTTCGCCGAAGCGGTTCGCGACCTGTCCGCGGACGAGACGCTGTTCATCATTTCCTCCAAGACATTCGGCACGCTGGAGACCCTGACGAACGCGGAGTCGGCCAAGGACTGGGTGGTCTCCGCCCTGGGCTCACCCGATGCGGTGGCCAACCACTTTGTCGCGGTGTCCACTAACGCCGAGAAGGTATCGGCGTTCGGGATCGACACGGCGAACATGTTCGGGTTCTGGGACTGGGTCGGCGGACGGTACTCGATGGACTCCGCCATCGGGCTGTCCACCATGATCGCGCTCGGAGCCGATCAGTTCGACGAGCTGCTCGCCGGGTTCCACGAGATGGACGAGCACTTCCGCACCGCGCCGCTGGCCGCCAACCTGCCGGTGCTGATGGGGCTGCTGGCCCTGTGGTACCGGGATTTCTTCGGCAGCCAGACGGTCGGGGTGATGCCGTATGACCAGTACCTCAAGCGGTTCCCCGCCTACCTGCAGCAGCTCACCATGGAGTCCAACGGCAAGCACGTGACGCTGGCGGGCGAACACGTCGACTATGACACCGGCGCGGTTTACTGGGGCGAGCCCGGCACCAACGGGCAGCACTCGTTTTACCAGCTCATCCATCAGGGGACAGTGCTGATCCCAGTCGACCTGATCGGCTTCGCCAAGACGCTGAACCCGCTCGGCGACCACCACGACCTGCTCACCTCCAACGTCTTCGCGCAGGCGGCGGCGCTCGCGTTCGGCCGGACCGAGGCCGAGGTGCGCGCCGAGGGCGCGCCCGAGGACGTCGTGCCGCACCGGGTCTTCGCGGGCAACCGGCCGACGAACACCCTGCTGTGCGACATCCTGACCCCGCGGCTGCTCGGCTCCCTGATCGCGCTGTACGAGCACTCGGTGTTCACCCAGGGGACCATCTGGAACATCGACTCGTTCGACCAGTGGGGCGTCGAGCTCGGCAAGCAGCTGTCCCAGCGCATCATCCCGGAACTGACGGCGGCGTCGGAGCCGGAACTCAAGCACGACTCGTCCACTAACGCGCTGATCCGGCGCTACCGTTCGCTTAAGTAAGAGGGGCGTGAGGTTTCGCCATGGCAACTGACTCACCAATGCAGCTCGGCATGATCGGGCTGGGCCGGATGGGCGCCAACCTGTCCCGCCGGCTGATAAAAGACGGCCATCACGTCGTCGTCTACGACGTGAACGCGGACGCGGTCAAGTCGCTGGAAGGGGACGGCGCCACCGGGACCACGACGCTGGCCGACTTCGTGAACGCGCTGGAGAAGCCGCGCAACATCTGGATCATGATCCCGGCCGGGATCGTCGACCAGACGCTGGAGCAGCTGGTGCCGCTGCTCGACGCCGACGACACGATCATCGACGGCGGGAACTCCTACTACCACGACGACATCACCCGCTCCAAGGCGCTCGCGCCGCGGAAGCTGCACTACCTCGACGTCGGAACCTCCGGCGGCGTGTGGGGCCTGGAGCGCGGGTACTGCCTGATGATCGGCGGGGACTCCGCCGCCGTGCTGCGGCTCGACCCGATCTTCAAGACGATCGCGCCGGGTGAGGGCAGCGTCGAGGCGACACCGGGCCGCGACCCGAAGTCCCAGGCCGCCCAGGGCTACCTGCACTGCGGGCCGTCCGGCGCCGGGCACTTCGTCAAGATGGTGCACAACGGGATCGAGTACGGCATGATGGCCGCGGTCGCCGAGGGGCTGTCGATCATCAAGGGCGCCAACATCGGCAACCAGAAGAACGCCGTCCACGACGCGGAGAACACGCCGCTGCGCGACCCCGAGTACTACCAGTACGACATCGACATGGCCGACGTCGCCGAGGTCTGGCGGCGGGGCTCGGTGATCTCGTCCTGGCTGGTCGACCTGACCGCCGCGGCGCTGGCGAAGTCGCCCGACCTGAGCGAGTTCGGCGGCCGGGTGTCCGACTCCGGCGAGGGCCGCTGGACGGTGGAGGCCGCGATCGACGAGGGCGTGCCCGCCCCGGTCATCACCGCGGCCCTGTTCCAGCGGTTCGAGTCACGCGACCTCGGCGTCTTCACCGGCAAGATCCTGTCGGCCATGCGCTCGGAGTTCGGCGGCCACGCCGAGCAGAAGGCGCAGTCATAGTGAGCATCCGCACGGAGCAGCACGCGCCGGTGCAGCCGAAGCACGTGGTGCGCGGGCACTCCAAGCCCGGCCCGCACGTATTCGTATTGTTCGGCGCGACCGGCGACCTGGCCAAGCGGAAGCTGCTGCCCGGTCTCTACCACCTGTTCGTAGCCGGGCTGCTGCCGGACGAGTTCCGCGTCATCGGATCGGCGCCGCCGGAGTTCGCGCTGAGCGACGACGACTTCCGCAACCACGCGGAAGACGCCTGCCAGCAGTTCGGCAACTGCAAGCCGGACGAGTCGTGGGAGTCGTTCGCCGCCCGGCTGACCTTCGGCGCGGCCTCCCCGGAGGACCCGTCGGCGCTGGTGTCCGCGATGGAGGCGGCGGAGAAGGCGATCGCCGGGGCCGCCCGCCGCCGGAACGGCAGCGGGCCCATCGGGCGGCTCTTCCACCTGGCGGTGCCGCCGTCGGCGTTCGCGGGCGTGGTGGGCATGCTCGGCGCCACCGGGCTGGTCAACGACCATGCGCGGGTGATCATCGAGAAGCCGTTCGGCACCGACCTGGAGTCGTCGAAGCAGCTCAACGCGGCCGTGCACGCGGTCTTCGACGAGTCTCAGATCTTCCGGATCGACCACTTCCTGGGGAAGGAGTCGGTCGACAACATCCTCGCCTTCCGGTTCGCCAACGGGCTGTTCGAGCCGATCTGGAACCGCCAGCACATCAAGTACGTGCAGATCGACGTGCCGGAGACGCTGACCGTGGAGGGGCGGGCCGGTTTCTACGACGCGACCGGCGCCTTCCGCGACATGGTGGTGACCCACCTGTTCCAGGTGCTCGGCTTTATCGCCATGGAGCCGCCGACGTCACTGAAGGCCAAGTCGCTGCGCGACGAGAAGGAGAAGGTGTTCGACTCGCTCAAGCCCATCGACGTGCGGCACGACGTGGTGCGGGGCCAGTACGAGGGGTACCGGGCGATCCCCGGGGTGCCGGCCGACTCCGACACCGAGACGATGATCGCGCTCAAGGCCGAGATCGATAACTGGCGCTGGCACGGGGTGCCGTTCTACCTGCGGTCGGGCAAGGCGATGAAGGTGTCGCGGCAGACCGTCACCCTCGGGTTCCAGCAGCCGCCGGTCCGGATGTTCCGCACCCACCGCCAGGACGCTCCGATGGGCAAGGTCAACGAGATCGTCATCGACTTCGCCGACCCCGGTTCGATCAGCATCGACTTCATGGCCAAGATGCCCGGGCCGGAGATGACCCTGGGCGCGTCGAAGATGGTGTTCAAGTACGAGGACTCGTTCGCCGCGGCCAACGCCCTGGAGGGCTACGAGCGGCTGATCCTGCTGGCTATGCTGGGCGACCAGTCGCTGTTCACCCGGTCGGACGGCATCGAGCGGGTGTGGGAGATCTCCGAGCCGCTGCTGCAGTCTCCCCCGCCGGTGCAGCCGTACGCGCCCGGCACCTGGGGGCCGGCCGCGGCGGAGAAGCTGATCTCGCCGTACCACTGGCACCTGCGAGGATAGGAACGAGCAGCGCGGGGTAGCCCGAGCGCCGTTATGCCTGGTGTCGCGTTCGTCATCAACCGCGCGGTGATGCGCGACGGCGGCCGCATGCTGGCCCTGTGCCGGGAGGCCGCCGAGCGGCACCGCTGGCGGGCGGTGTACATGGTGACGGAGAAGGCCGAGGCCGGGACCACGGCGGCCCACGGCGCGGCGCTCGACGGAGTGGACCTGGTGGTCTCGGTGGGCGGGGACGGAACCGCGCGCGCCTGCGCCGAGGGGCTCGCGGAAACCAGCGTGCCGCTCGGGATCGTGCCGCGCGGGACCGCCAACCTGCTCGCCCGGTCGCTGCATATCCCCCGGCAGCCGCAGGCCGCGCTGGACGCGGCGCTCGACTCGGCCAGCACCGACCGGGTCATCGACCTCGCCTTCGCCGACGAGATGCCGTTCACCGCCATGGCGGGCATGGGGCTCGACGCCGCGGTCGTAGCCGGGGCCCGGCTGAAACACCGGCTCGGCTGGATCTCCTACGCGGTGTCGGGAGCGGTGCACATCGCCGGGCGGCCGACCCGGTTCACCATCCGGCTCGACGACGGGGAACCGTTCGAGCGCACGGCCCGGTCGGTGGTCGCGGGCAACTCCGGGCTGCTGCCCGGCGGGTTCCGCCTGCTGCCCGACGCCCGGCTGGACGACGGGCTGCTCGACGTGGGGGTGCTGGCCCCGCACGGGCCGTTCGGCTGGTCGCGGCTGGCTACCCGGGTGCTGACCCGCAGCCCGCGCCAGGACCGGATGCTGGAGCGGTTCCAGGCCCGGAAGGTGGAGATCACCGCGGCCGCGCCGGTCCTGCGCGAAGTCGACGGAGAGGTCGTTCCCGGTGGCCGGACCCTTACCGTTACCATCCGGCCGGGTGCCTTGACGATGCGAATTCCCTGCACGCCCGCTCACGAGTGACGATATACCGGTAGGTTGTCGTTAAAAACGATCGGAAAAGCCGCTGTACTGGGGTGTCACCAGCGCATGGCACTCTGGAGGCATGGCTGAGCCTTTTACTCTTATGGCGGTGCACGCCCACCCGGACGACGAAGCGTCCGGCGGCGGGATTCTCGCCCTTTACGCTGACCAGGACATCCGGGTGGTCGTGGTCACCTGCACCAACGGCGAGTTCGGAGACGCGCCCGGCGGCATCAAACCGGGACAGGAGGGCCACGACCCGGCCGTGGTCGCCCGGCTGCGGCTGGCCGAGCTCGACGAGTCGGTGCGGATCCTGGAGGTCAGCGCGCTGGAAACGCTGGGCTACCACGACTCCGGGATGGAGGAGTGGGCGTACAAGAGCGACCCGGATGCCTTCTGCAACGTGCCGCTGGACACGGTGGCCGGGCGGATAGGCGAGCTGATCGACAAGTACCGCCCGCAGGTGCTCGTCACCTACGACGACGCGGGCGCCTACCAGCACCCGGACCACGTGCACGCCAGCCGGGCGGCGCAGGCCGCGGCCACGGCGACCGGCATCCCGGCCAAGGTCTACCTGTCCACGATGAAGGGCTCCAACTGGCGCAAAATCTGGGACGCGCTGCGCGACGCGGGCGAGGAGGTGCCGGACTGGATCAACGACGACTCCGAGGAGGCGCGGCAGCGGGCGGCCCGGGCGCTCGAGTCCGAGGCGCGGATCACCAGCACGGTCGACATCCGGCCGGTGCTCGACCGCAAGCGGGCGGCCCTGTTCGCGCACGGCAGCCAGATCAACGACTCGTGGTTCAGCAAGATCCCGCCCGCGATCACGGAGGAGGTGTTCGGCTACGAGTACTTCATCCGGGCGGTCGACACCACCGGCGCCCCGCTTCCGGAGGACGACCTGTTCGCGGGGCTGCGCACGGGGGCATAACCCGGTATGTGCCTGACGACCGGCTAGCCGCCGCGATTGCCGAGCTGTACGCGGCGGCGCCCGAGAACTTCACGCCGCGCCGCGGCGAGCTCGTGGCTTTGGCCCGGGACGCCGGGGACCGGGCGGCGGCGAAGGCGATCGGCGCGCTGCGCCGGCCGACCCGGGCGGCCTGGGTGGTCAACACGCTGGCCCGCGCCGACCCGGGCGCGGCGCCCCGGCTGACCGGGCTGGCGGCAGTGCTGCGGGCCGCGCAAGCGGCGGGCGACGGGCGGAGGCTGCGCGAGCTGTCGGCCGAGCGCGGGGCGCTGATCGACGGGCTTACGGAGCGGGCACTGGAGGGCGCCGGAGTGGCGGACGCGCCGCCGGCGCTGCGGCTGGAGGTGTCGCAGACGCTGACCGCAGCGCTGGCCGACCCGGACGTGGCGGCGGACTTTGCCGCCGGGACGCTGACCCGGGCGATGCAGTGGTCGGGGTTCGGGGTGGTGCCGGCCGGGGAAGGCGGCCCGGGGGCGGCGGAGAAGGCCCGGTTCCGTTCCGCGCCGGTTGCGCCGCCGCGGGC
>DASWUW010001014.1:0-2959 GCA_036406335.1 Trebonia sp. | reverse complement strand
CGGTTCGCCCCAGTCGGGTTTGGTCCGGGTACCGGTCGAGATCTCACGTCGGGTTCGTTCGACGTCGGCCCGCTGTGCGGTCTGCTGTGCGGCGTACGAGCGCTCGTCGTTCGCGGTGTGTTCCCGCTGCTGTGTCTCAAGCTTGAGCCGGTCGGCTTCCATCGCTCTTACCACGAGTGGGGCGACACGTTGTAGGTCGGCCGGTGTGGGCTCGCGGAGTGGTGCGGGTCCGATGCGTACGGCGGCTGCTGCTTTCGTCCGCAGCCAGTCCAGGGGCTTCACGGCTTGGGCTCAGTTCGTTTCGGCGTGCCGAGCAGCCCGCCGATCGCGTTGAGCGCGTGCGCGATGTGGTCGGGGACGGGTTCGGCGTCGAGCAGCACCACCTGGACGTCGTCGCGCGGGATGCGGATGCCGAAGTCGACGGGCACGAGGTAGCCGATGCCGGAGCAGCCATAGTTGAGCGCGAGCGGGGCGTCGCCGGTTGCGGGGCCGGAGACGTAGCCGCCGGTCGCGTATTCGGTCGGGTCAGACACCGGGGCCTCCGAAAATGTTCGGCGTGAACGGCGTCCGGATGGAACTGCCGTAGACGTGCAGCGATCTCAGCTGCTGCTGGAAGTTGGATGTCGGGCCTTCGGCTGCGCGCGCGGCGAGGTCGTCGGCGAGCTTCTGCTTCAGGTAGTGGTCGGTGATGGCGAGCGAGACGGCCAGATGGTCGCGTAGCCGGGCGTTGGCGGTTTCGAGTTCGGCGATGCGCTTGGCCATCGCGCGGCGGCTGATTCGGCGCTTCACCGGCCGACCTCGTTCCGTTGTGCCGCCGCTTTGATGCTGCTGACGACGATGGCCCACACGCCAGCGGCAACGAGGGCGGCGCCAATCCAGTCGCGCACGATCCGCTCGATCTCAGCCACGTTGGGCCTCGCACTGGTGCGCCGCGATCTGCGACAGCAGCGCGGCCACGTCCAGCTGGTGCGCGTCGGTGCTGCCGCCGTAGATCCAGCGCTGGCACGGCTGGTGCCAGGCGAACACGTAGGGCTTCTCGTCGTCGTCCACGTCGGCGCCGATCTTGTATTCGCCGACGTTGCGGAACGGCGCGACAGCTTTCTCGACGGCTTCGCGGGCGGCCTCAACGTATTGCGGGCCGATCTCCAGGTGCACGTTCGCGTCAGCCACGTCCCACCTCCTGCGCGGCCTCGCCGTCTGCGGTGGCGGGCTCGACGAGGGTCCAAGGCTCCTGCCGGATCACGTCGAGAGCCTCGGCCCACACGCCTCCGCCCTCATACCAGCCGATCGATTCGGCGTGGGCCTCCACTTCGCCTGCGATTCGTTCCCGCAGCTCCGGCAGCACCGCGGCGAGTGCGGCCTGGATGGCGTCGGGCAGGTAGAGGCGGCCGGCGCCGATGCTGTCCCGGATCTGGGCGAACGCGGCCTTGCATGCGGTGTCGTACAGGTCGCCGGGCACCTGGTCAGGTGTGGTGTCAGGCATGGTCGGCCTCCTCGACATCACGCCAGTCGCCAGCGCTGCGGCGCACAAGCGTGTGCCAATGCTGCTGGGCCGCCCGCGCTTCCCAACGTCCGACGTCGCCTCGGCCGTAGGACTTGGCGTCAGCAGCATGGTGGGTGCTCAGGCGCAGCCCCCACTCCACCGTGGTCTCGCCGATCTCGGCCAGCTGCGCACGGGCCTTCTGTGCCTGATCGGTCAGCCGCGCCAGGTGCGGCCGAATCATCGCAACCGCGGTTCGGGCAAGCAGGCCGGGCGTTCGGTCGTCGTCCCAGTCCCAGCCGGGTCCGAGGAGTTCGCCTTCGATGCGGTCGGCCAGTACCTCGCCGTTGATATCGATCTCGTCGTCGAGCTGGATGGGGACGTGCTGGCGTTCGGCGTAGGACATGGCGTTGTCGCGGCACCTGATCATCTCGGCCAGCTGCGCGCGGAGGCGGTCCACCTCGGCCAACAGCTCCGGGATGTCCAGTGCGTTGTCGTGGACGCGGTGGCACTTCGGGTTGGCGCAGACGCAGAGCATCTTCGCTCTGCTGCGGATATCGCGGAGCCGCTCCTCGCTCATCGCCTCCCGCGCGGTGTCCTCAGCCATGCTGCTGCTCCTCGGTCTGGTCGGCGTCCGGCTCCGGCTTGAACGTAACGACGGCGTGCAGCCCGATGCGGTCGGCGAGCAGCGCCAGGATCGCGCCGGTGTTGCTGTCGGAGCGCCCGCGCCAGGTACGGCCGGAGTCGTCGGCTTCGGCGGTCCAGTCGCCGCTCTTGTCCATGGTCAGCCGGATGTCGTCGAAGCCGACCATGTTGGTTCCGGTACCGGCGCCGCCGATGCTCAGGACGGCCGCAGGCGTGGGCCAGTCCATCACCCATGCCGGGTTGTAGCTGCCGTCTCGGAAGTGCTTGCTGCTCACTTCGTGATCTCCTTCGTAGCGTCGGCTTCTGTGGCCCCTCTGAGACGCGCGGGGCGGGTGGTGCTGGTTCGGGGACTCGAACTGGAGTTCGATGCGTCTCCGTGGCGCTCCGGGCGTCCTGTGGCTAGAACGGGGGCTCGGCGCCGATGGGGATCGAACGCAGGCGCGTCCGCAGCCACGTATCGATCCGTCTGGCTTCTGCGCGGTCGCCCGCTGTGGCGAGCCGGTACAGGTGCTGCCCGTACGCCTCGGGGTCGGCGTAGCAGACGACCCGCACGGCCAGCACGAGCGCGAACAGGTCGCGGTTGAGCAGGCGGGAGCGGATGGAACGGCGCCGCAGCTGGTGACGCAGTTCGCGCTGGCTCAGCGGCCCGTACTCGTTGAGCAGGTCGAGGATGATCTGGCGGCGGCGGACGGCGCGTCGGGTCATAGCGGCAGCTCCTGCCGGGGCTTTGCGGTCAGGGCCGCGCAGTGCGGGCAAGAGATGTCGGGCGAGCCGTACTTCATGTGACCTCGGTGCACGCTCTTGCGGGCTGCCGTGAGGTTCAACACCTTGATG
>DASWUW010001013.1:0-6269 GCA_036406335.1 Trebonia sp. | reverse complement strand
AGCCGCCCGAGCTGTTGCCGATAAAGGACGACACCAGCTTGCGGGCACAGCCCGCCGCGATCAGCTGGTCGATCGTCATGTCGCAGGACATCCGGCAGATGGTCAGCTCCCCGATGCCCTGCCGGATGATCTCGTGGACGGCCGCCATCGGGACCAGGTGCCCGAATCCCTCTAGCGCCACGGTCATGCCCGGCTTCACGTAGGCCGCGATCGCCGCCGGCAGCGTGCTGACCCGGCTTGCTGGCATGAACGGCCTCCCGGAGGCTTGGCGGTATAGGCGTTTTGTCCTACGGTAAGCCGTGACGGACGGGAGATCATCAGCGTGGGACTGCTCGACGGCAAGGTTGCCTTCGTTACCGGCGCCGCGCGCGGGCCGGGCCGCAGCCACGCCCGGCGTCTCGCCCAGGCGGGCGCGGACGTCACTCTCCGCTGAGGATGGACGACCGCCGCGGCCGGGTCCGGCCGGTGACCACGAGTTCCCACTGGGGAACCTACGACGTCCTCGTCGCGGGAGACGGCGGCCAGGGCGAGGTGGTCGGCGTGCGCCCGCGAAGCGGTGACCCGGCGGCCGCTCCCCTCATGGGCAACGTGCCGGGCGCCCAGCATCACCGCAGCCGCGTTCGCTACCCGGCCGTGCGCCGCGGCTGGCTGGAGGGCGGGCCCGGCGCCGACCACCGGCGCGGGTGCGACCAGTTCGTCCGGGTCGCCTGGCCGGAACTCGTCCGCCTGCTCGCCGCGGAGCTGGACCGGGTGCGGTCCCGCTACGGGAACGAGGCGATCTTCGGCGGTTCCTACGGCTGGGGGAGCGCGGGGCGGTTCCACCACCCGCAAAGCCAGCTGCACCGGTTCCTCAACTGCATCGGCGGCTACGTGTCCTCCGTCGGCACCTACAGTCATGCCGCCTCAGCGCTTACCCTGCCGTACCTGCTCGGCGAGCCCGGCGCCGATGATCTCCGCCAGCGCGCCGTCTCCTGGGACGCGCTGGCGGAGCAGGCCAGCCTGGTGGTGAGCTTCGGCGGCCTGCGCCCGTCCAACACCTGGGTGAGTGCCGGGGGCCGGGCCCGGCAGACGGCGGTCCCCGCCATGCTCGACGCGGCCCGCCGCGGCGCCCGGTTCGTGTCGGTCAGCCCGATCCGCGGCGACACTGACCCGGCGCTCGGCGCGGAATGGCTGGCGCTGCGGCCGGGGACCGACGTCGCGGTGATGCTGGCCCTGCTGCACGTGCTGATCACCGAAGAACGGTACGACGCCGGGTTCCTGCGGCGCTGCACGGTCGGCGCCGACCGGGTTCGCGATTACGTCCTCGGGAAGAGCGACGGGCAGCCGAAAACGCCGGGCTGGGCGGCTGAGCTCGCCGGCATCCCGGCCGAGGCCATCACCGGGCTGGCGCGCCGGATGGCCGCCGGGCGCACGCTGGTCAACGTGGGCTGGTCACTGCAGCGGACGCAGTTCGGCGAGCAGACCGTCTGGGCCGGGCTGACCCTCGCGGCGTTCCTCGGGCAGATCGGCTTGCCCGGCGGGGGATTCGGCCACGGCTACGGGTCCGTCGGCGACTACGGCGGCGGGAGCAACCCGCTGGGCCTGCCCCGGTTCAGCCCGGGCCGTAACCCCGTCAGCCAGTTCATCCCGGTGGCGCGCATCGCTGACGCGCTGCTCGCACCGGGTGAGCAGTACCCGTTCAACGGGGGCCTGGAAAGATACCCGTACCTGCGGCTGGCCTACTGGGCCGGCGGGAACCCCTTCCACCATCACCAGGACCTGGCCAGACTGCAGCGGGCACTCCGGCAACTGGACACGCTGGTCGTCCACGAGACCCACTGGACGCAGACAGCGCGGCACGCCGACATCGTCATTCCCGCGACGACCACACTCGAGCGTGACGATATCGGCGCCGGCCCGGGTGACCTGACGCTGCGGGTGATGCCCAGAGTGGTGGCGCCGCCCGGGGAAGCCCGCGACGAGTACGCCACCTTCTGCGCGGCCGCCGCCGCTCTCGGCGTCGGCCGCGAGTTCAGCGAGGACCGGGACGTCCACGGCTGGCTCGCTCATATCTACGGCGAGTGGCGCGAGCGCGCCGGCCGCGGGCTGCCCGACTTCGCGCAGTTCTGGCAGGCCGGCGAGCTGGAGCTGCCCGGCCGGCACACGCCGGGGCCGCTCTTCGGGGACTTCCGCACTGACCCCGGCGGTCACCCGCTGGCCACGCCGAGCGGGAAGATCGAACTCTACTCGGCGACGGTCGCCGCCTACGGGTACGCCGACTGCCCCGGTTACGCGGCCTGGCTCGACCCGGACGAACGCCTCGGTGCGCCCCGTTCGCGGCAGTTCCCGCTGCACCTGATCGCCAACCAGCCGCCCACCCGGCTGCACAGCCAGCAGGACATGGGCGAGTACAGCCAGCAGGCGAAGATCGGCGGGCGCGAGCCGCTCCGCCTGCATCCGCGCGACGCGGCCGCCCGCGGCATCCGCGACGGCGACATAGTCCGGGTGAGCAACGACACCGGAACCCTGCTGGCCGGGGCCGTCGTGACCGACGGGCTCCGGCCGGGGGTCGCGCAGCTGTCGACGGGCGCCTGGTTCGACCCGTCGGCCCCGGAAACCGCGACCTGCGTGCACGGTAACCCGAACGCGCTGACCCGCGACCGGGGCTCGTCCGCCCTCAGCCAGGGCTGTACCGGGCAGCACGTCCTGGTCGAAATCGAGCGCTACGACGGGCCCTTGCCGCCCGTGCGCAGCTACGATCCGCCCGTTTATTAGGCGGCCCGCGGGCCCGCGGTCACTGGGCCGGAGCTTCTCCCGCCCAGTCCTCCGCGCGGCCCCAGTGGTCGAGGCGCACCGTGACGGTGACCTCGGACTTGTCGTTGACCTCGGCGAGCGCGAGCCCCGTACGGTCGTTTCCGTCCAGGTTCAGCGATACCGGGCCGCCGTCGCCGGTGAAATTACGCCACCAGGTCTTGCGTTCCGGCATGCTGACCGGGATCGTGACGGTGCTGCCGGTCCGCCGGTAGCCGACGGGCGTGCTGAAGGTCCGGCCCGAGCGCCGCCCGGTATACGTCACGACCGTGAAATGCCTGCTCACCCGGCCTCCCCACCGGGAAGAGGCCCGCATTCTGGTCACCAGCGAGTTGGCGGCGTAGGTCAACGGTCTGGGCAACCGCCCCTTGTACTCCACGAGACCTCCAGGTACCGGTGGTGAGAAGTTTACCCGCGCAGCAGCGGCAGCAGCTGGTGACGCCGAGGCTGGCGTACTTGCTTAGTGACTGCGCCACGTCCCGGGCCGAGCCGACCAGCAGGTGGTGGCGGCGCCGCCCGCGCCGAACTTCCCGGGGGCGGTGTAGAGATTGTCATCCAGGACCTCGCCGCGGGAGGCCAGGCGGAGCAGGCGCCGCTGGCTGGCGGCCGCCTGCCAGTGCGGGTCCAGCGGGTGCGTGACCGCGGCCCGGGCCATGTCAGCGAGCTTCGCCTCGGCGTCGGCCCAGGCCTCGCCGCTGAGCGCCCTGAGCCGTTCGATCCGCGCCCGCACGCCGTCCAGCGGCTCGCCCCAGAACAGCTGGACGTCGGCCGGCCGTCGCGGGGCTCGATTGCGGCGCACCGCTGGACCTGAATGAGGACGGCGACTGCCGTTGGTGCCACGCCAGGGTCCGGGCGACACGGCCCCGTTCGCAGCGCGGCCGCGCGAGCTGGCCGTCCGTCCGCTGGAGATGGAACTGGCGCGCCGCAGCTCTGGTCGTGCTGGCCGCCCGGGGCCGTCGCCGTGCTGGGCGCCGGGGTCGGCCTCGGCATCTCCAGCGCCGTCCGCGCGCACCAGTCCGGCGCGCCGGCGGCGACCGTCTCCGGTCCCTCCGGGACGGTTCAGAGCATGCCGCCGGCGTCGACGGACCTGCAGGCCCTCAAGTCGGATTTCGGTCCGTGGGATCAGCTCTCCGGCCGGGCGGCGGATACACCGCCCTGATCCTGCTGGACCGCGGCGCCGCCTACGCGTCCAGGCGGTGGACCCTGCCGTCCACCGCGACCGGGTGGGCTCAGGACCTCGGCGGCAACGTCACCTCGGTGACCAAGTCGGGTG
Source organism: Trebonia sp. (assembly GCA_036406335.1). Lineage (GTDB taxonomy): Bacteria > Actinomycetota > Actinomycetes > Streptosporangiales > Streptosporangiaceae > Trebonia. The sequence continues at coordinate 2,206 of DASWUW010001013.1, read as the reverse complement.
GTCAGGCCGCGATAACCGACTCCGACGGCGTCGGCTACACGGTGGGATCAATCAGCCGTTCATCATCTCCGGTAACCCCGGCACCGTGCTGCTGATAAGCCCGGGCGGAACGGTCATGTCCATGTCACTCGCGCAGGCGGCTGCCGTGCGCCAGCCCCTCACGCCGCCACACGTCTACGTCGGAACGGTGGCCTCGGTCGGCCCCGCCCTCGTCCTCGCTCAGCCGGGCGACCCGGCCACGATCACGGTCCTGAACACCGGTGCCCAGGAATCGACCGAGACCATGCAGTCCTTCACCGACGGCCGCGTACCCCTGCACGCCCCGGGTTCGTAACCACTCCGGTGAACTAACGGGCACATGCACTAAGTTCGAAGCATCACCAGTAAGGAGCAGGCCGCTATGAGTCTTTTCTCCCGGGCCCACGACATCGTCGCCGCCAAGGCCAACAAGGCACTCGACTCGGCTGAGAACCCGAACGAGATGCTCGATTACTCCTACAGCCAGCTGCTCGACCAGGTCACCCGGGTTCGCCAGGGACTAGTCGACGTCGCCGCTTCCCGCAAGCGGATCGAGCTGCAGGAACAGCAGCTGCAGCACACCGCCGACCACCTGGGGGACCAGGCCAAAGCCGCGCTCGGGCAGGGACGCGAAGACCTGGCCCGGGAGGCGCTGTCCCGCCGGTCCGCTGCCCAGCAGCAGATCGACGCGCTGGAGGCGCAGCACGCGGAGCTGGCCGAGCAGGAGGAGAAACTCACCCGCGCCCTCGGCCAGCTGCAGGAGCGGGTCAGCCACTTCCGCTCGCAGAAGGAAGTGATGAAGGCGCAGTACACCGCGGCCCAGGCCAGCGCCGCGGTGAACGCGACCGCCGCCGGCCTGTCCAGTGACTTCGGCGACTCGGGGGAGGCACTCGCCCGGGCGCAGGACAAGATCGCCACCATGCAGGCCCGGGCCGGCGCCCTGGACGAGCTGCTGCAGTCCGGCGTGCTCGAGGACGTCGGCGGCGACAAAGACGACGACATCCAGAAAGAGCTCGACGAAGCCGGGACCGCGGCGGACGTGGACCAGCAGATCGCCGCGCTGAAGGCGCAGCTCGCCGCCCCGGCCGCCGCCCCCGAGCTGACCGCCGGCGGCTCGGCGGCAACCCCGCCCGCGCCCCAGGGCTGACTCGGGCCGGCCGCCCGCTCGCGGTGCCCGGCGGCGCTCCGTCGTGATCCGGGATGAAGTTCTCCTCGGCGGGTAGCCGGGACGGACCAACATGCCGCGGGCCTACCGTGGCAAAGACATCGGGGGATGTGCTTGGCAATGAGCGACACACCGCGGCTGCGCACCGCGATCGTCCTGTTCACCCGGGACCTGCGGGTACACGACAATCCGGCCCTGGACCTGGCCTGCCGGCTGGCGGACCGCGTGGTGCCGCTGTTCGTGCTGGACGACGGGCTGGGGTTCGCCGTGCCCAACCGGGCCCGCTTCCTCCACCAGAGCCTGGCCGACCTGCGCGACAGCCTCCGCGAGCGCGGCGGTGACCTGGTGGTGCGGCACGGCGACCCGGTCGCCGAGACGCTGCGCCTGGCCCGTGAGGTGGACGCCGACGGGCTGGTGATCGCCCGCGACGTCAGCGCGTACGCGCAGCGCCGCCTGGAGAAGCTGGAGCACGGGTGCCAGGAGCAGCGGATCTCGCTGCAGGTGGTGGACTCGGTCACGATCGTGCGGCCGGGAGCGGTGACTCCGGCCGGCGGGGGTCACTTCAAGGTGTTCACCCCGTACTGGCGGGCCTGGGCCGGGCAGCGCTGGCGCGCCGAGGTGGCCGCGCCGGACAAGGTGAGCCTGCCGGAGGGCATCAGCGTCGGCCAGCTGCCCGGCGCCGTCCAGGAGAAAACCTCGCCCGGGCTGCCTGACGGCGGCGAGTCGGCCGCGCGGCGGCGGATGGACGGCTGGCTGCGCGACGGGCTCGCCGCGTACGCCGACCGGCACGACGACCTGCCGGGCGACGCGACCTCCCGGCTGTCCGCCTACCTGCACTTCGGCTGCCTGTCCCCGCTGGAACTCGCGGACCGGGCGGGCAAGGCCGGGGGAGAGGGCGGGGACGCCTACGTCCGCCAGCTGTGCTGGCGCGACTTTCACGCCCAGGTCACCGCGGCGTTTCCTGAGCTGCCGCGCCAGGACTACCGGCCCCGGCGCACCGTCGGGTGGCAGGAGGACGCGCAC
>DASWUW010001012.1:0-2506 GCA_036406335.1 Trebonia sp. | reverse complement strand
TCCCAAGTCCAGGCCATGCAGAGCAATGTAGAGTCCCCCATGGTAATGAATTACCCTGCTACACCTTGCATGACTCTGCAAGGCACTGTAATAATGACCGCATGGGGCCACACCAGAGCATCCCTATGACAACGTCGCGACCGGAAGGCCCGGTGCTGGTCGTGCTCGCCGCCTACTCGGAGAGGTACAGGCTGACGATTACCCCCCAGGGCAGGATGTGGACGGTCACGAGTGACGATCTGAAACCCAGGCAGATCGAGCGCTACACCGATCTCGTCTCCTGGCTGGGACTTACTTTTGGCAGCATCAGGTGAACAACCGCCAGGCGGAAGCTCTCCGCAGGCTGATCGAAATAGGTCACCCAGACTCCGGGGTGACCGTAACGGCCGAGTCAGACGGAGCTCACGTCGTCATTACGGGTCCGGGAGCTGGGTTCGGGTCCGGGCAGGGCACCGTCGAAATGAGCCTCAGCGACAAGAGCCCCTACATAGCTGTCCTGCTTGCCCAGCACGGGCTTAGCCAGCGCTTGCCGGCAAATCTGCCAAAAAAGTAGAATGGGCTCGCTTCCGCCCGGTTTCAACCGCGGCGCAGCCGCCAGCCGTCATCGCACCGCTCGACGAACCCCCCGGTCGCCAGCCTGCCCAGGCAGCGGGCCGCCGTCGCCGGGGCGACGCCCGCCCGCTGAGCCACCCGCACCGTGCCGATGCCAGCCCGGCGCGGCATCGCGTCGAGGACCGTGGCTGACTCGCGGTCGAGCAGGTCACGCGGAAGAACCGGCGCCGCAGCGGCGGCGGACGCCTCGACCGGAGACAGGTGCTCCATGACCTCGGCCGCGCTGGTGACGAGGACGCCCTGCCACTCGCGGATGATCTGATGGCAGCCGGCGGACAGGTCGGAGGTGACCGGACCGGGCACCGCCATCAGGTGCCGGTGCAGGTCCCGGGCGTGCCGGGCGGTATTGACGGCCCCGCTGCGCTGGCCCGCCTCCACCACCAGCGTGCCCGGAGCGAGCGCGGCGATGACCCGGTTGCGGATGAGGAACCTGAGTCTGCTGACGTGCGTGCCCGGCGGCCACTCGCTGGCGATCACTCCCTGCGCCGCGATCGCGTCGAACAGCTCGGTGTGAGCGGTCGGGTAGGGCGTATCCACGCCGCAGGCGAGCACCGCGATCGTGACGCCGTCGGCGGCGAGCGCCCCGCGGTGCGCGGCCGCGTCCACTCCGAAAGCACCGCCCGAGACCACGGCCAGGCCGCGGGCGGCGACGGACGCGGCGAACTCAGCCGCAACGTAGGAACCGTAGGCGGTCGCGGCCCGCGAGCCGACCACTGCGACCGAACGCAGGCAGTTGAACCGGAGGTCGGCGCAGCCGCGTAGCCACAGCGCATACGGCTGGTCGTCCCCCAGGTCGGCCAGCTGTCCCGGCCATTCCGGGTCACCCGGGCAGACGAGCCTGATCCCCGACTCGCGGAACGCGAGGATTTCCTCCGGGGCCGGCAGCACCGGAAGCCGCGTCCGCCAGCGTTCCAGGGCCGCCCCCAGCGCGCGGGGTGCTTGTCCGTCGTCCGCGCCGCCGACGCCACCGGGTAGCCGGCCCGACTTGATCGCGTCGAGCACCGGTACCGCGCCGTGCAGCCGGAGCAGCTGGCCGAGCCAGCGGTCGGCTGGCTCGGCCAGGTAAGTCAGGGCGGCGCGGGCATACGCGTCGTCGGTGAGGATGGCGGTCACTGGGTCACTCCTAGCCACAGTCCGATCGCAAGGTCGACCTGGTCAGCGCCCGGCTGGTCCCGGCCCGCCAGGTCGGCCAGGGACCAGGCGACCCGGACGATCTTGTCCGCTCCGCGGGCGGATACCTGGCCGAGTTCCATGGCCCGGTCCAGCGAGGCCAGCGCGCCCGCCCGGGGTGCGAACGACTGGCGCAGCGCCGAGCCAGGAACCTCGGCGTTGATCCGCCACGGGGTCCCGGCCAGCCGGGCCGCGCACCGCTCGCGCGCCGCGGCGACCCGCTGGGCGACCACCGCGGACGGCTCGGCGAACTTGCGGTCGTAGAGCATGTCGCGCCGCGATACCGGCTGCAGGCGGATCTTGACGTCGACCCGGTCGAGCAGCGGCCCGGACAGCCGGGCCAGGTAACGGCGGCGGGTCGCAGGCGAGCAGGAGCAGCCGGACCTCCCCGGGCCGGCGGTCTTCGCGCACGGGCACGGGTTGGCCGCCAGGACGAGAGTGAACCGGGCCGGGAAGACCGCCTGCCCGCCGGCCCGGGCGATCACCACCTTCCCGGATTCCAGCGGCTGGCGCAGTGCGTCGAGCACGTCCCGGTGAAATTCCGGGGCTTCGTCGAGGAACAAAATGCCAAGATGGGCCAGGCTCGCGGCGCCCGGCCGGATGACCCCGCTGCCGCCGCCGACGATCGCGGCCATTGACGACGTGTGGTGCGGAGCACAGTAGGGCGGCACGGTCAGCAGGCCCGAGCCCGGCGCTAGTTTCCCGGCGACCGAGTGGATCGTGG
>DASWUW010001011.1:0-2938 GCA_036406335.1 Trebonia sp. | reverse complement strand
ACGTTCATGTCGCTTACCCCGAGCACCGCGACGATGGCGGTGCCGCCCGCCGAGTACACCGCCAGGTAGCCGTCGGTACCGCGGGTGATGCCCTCCCGCAGCGGCCCGCACTCCGTGCTCAGGCTGGCCCGCAGCGCTACCGCGTGCGCGGCGGCGACCAGGGCCGCGACCTGGGTCGGCTCGATGCCGTGGATGTCGTGGGCGACCAGCAGGCCGTCGGTGGTGGCGGTGATGCTGCCGCGGACGCCGGACACGTTCTTCCGGATCAGCCGCAACTCGTCGGCGATCAGCTCGCTGGCCGGCGGTTCGTTATCCATCGCTGCCTCTTTCGCCGGTCAGGGCCCGGATGAACGATACGGCCGGGGCCGGCCGCGGGAATCCCGGGGCGACGGCGGCCGGCGCCGGCGCTCCGGGCACGGCCAGCATCCCTAGCTCGGTCAGCCGGTATACCTCGATCGTGGTACCGAATACGCTCCGGCCCAGGTGCATGGCGAGGCCCCGCGGGGTGGTCCCGTCGGCCGCCCGCGCCAGCAGTGACCACTGCGCGGGCGACACCTGCGCTGAGGGAGCACCCAGCATCGGCGCGCGGATGACCGGCGTGTCCGGGGTGAGGACCTCCGCCAGCTGCCGCAGCACCGCGTGACGGCGCTGGACCTCGGCCAGCAGCGTCTCCACCGGCAGAGGAGGAACCGGCCCGGCGGGCGGGGCGTCGACCGGGCGGAACTTCGCGTAGCGGGACTCGCTGGACATCAGCTCGGTCACCGCGTCGATGACCGCTTCGGTGACCGCGAGTGCGCCGGCCACCCGGCTGACCGACCAAACCGCGACTAGTTCCGTTCCCCCCGGGTACTCCTGGCCGGCCGGGTACTCCTGGCCGGCCAGAGCCGGCCCCGGGACGGCCAGAGGCGGCCCGTCCGGGTGATCAGCGGTTTCCGTGGGCAGTAATCCGAGTGCGGCCAGGCCTGCCGCGCGCGGGGCGGGCAGCGGCGTGCGGCTCGATTCCGCGTAGACCACCAGGCCGCGGCGGAAGAATACGGCCCCGTCACCGGGTCCGGACACCGGCAGCATGCCGGTACTTCCCTCGTCGGCCAGCTTGCGCAGGCGGGCAGCGATCAGGTTGGCATATCCGTTCACTGTTCTCCCTGGCCAGACCGAATCGGCTAGCTGGCGTACCCGGGTGCGCCGTGGGACGTGGCTCATGAGGGGAAGCTCGCACAGAGGTCTCGGAGCGAGCGATGCGCCATCGCCAGGTTCGTCCGGTGGCGGTCGGCCACGATCAGCAGCAGGATCCGCGGCTCCGGGTCGTGTCCGACCGGGCGCACCATGAAAAAGCTGTCACTGAAGGTGATCATGACGTCCTCCAAGATCTCCCCGGTGGCGAGCTTCCCGTTGAGCAGGGTCAGCACGTTGACCAGGTCGGCCGCCCCCGCTGCGGCGGTGGCCGGAGAGAGCGACTCCTGGCTTTGCCGGGACGCGAGCACCATGCCGGTAGAGGCATCGATGAGGCAGCCGAGCCGGAAACCGTCGATCTCCATGGCGGGCGTCAGCAGTTCGCCGGCCTCGGGCAAGATCATGAGTACCCTTCCCTTCCGCTACCGCCGCATCGTAATCAATAAGTACCGGCTTTGCTGCCCATTCGCCGGGCATCGAGTCCGATATGTCATGTCGAACTTAATTCAACAATCCAATGATTAGACCCGCCTGCTGGCCGATTAAAGCCGCAAATCGATCTATAAGTCACTTTGCCGGCAATATCTCGGGGCCCGCGGGGGGACCTGCGCCGGGGGCCGCCCGGGGCCGTCCCGGACCGGGGGCCGGCGGGCGGCGGCGGACCGGCGGAGTAGGGTCACCAGAGTGGATGACCTTGCCCGCGGCGGGCCGCGGGCCGCTGCGGGCGGCGCTTCCCGCCGGGCTCGGGACAGCGCCTCGCTCCGGCAGATCCCGCGGACCGACCAGCTGCTAGCCGACCCGCGCATGGCGGCGGCCGAGCGCCGCCTCGGCCGTGATCTGGTCAAGGCCGTGATTTCCCGGGCCCAGGAACGAGCGCGGAACGCGGAGATCACCCCGGATCAGGTCGCTGACGCCGCCGCGGCCGAACTCCCGGCGACTGCCGCCTCCCTGACCCCGGTCATCAACGCGACCGGGATCCTGGTGCACACCAACCTGGGGCGGGCCCCGCTGAGCCGGGCCGCCCGGGACGCCCTCGCCGCCGCCGCCGGCACCTGCGACGTCGAGTTCGACCTGGAGACGGGGGCCCGGTCCGGACAGCGCGGGCGCGGCGTCATCGAGGCGCTGCGCCGGGCTGTGCCCAACGCCGCGGCCGCGGGTGTCGTGAACAACAACGCCGCCGCGCTGGTGCTCGCGGCCACCGCCCTCGCGGCCGGCCGGGACATCATCATCAGCCGCGGCGAGCTGATCGAGATCGGCGCCCGCTTCCGGCTGCCTGACCTGCTGACCAGCACCGGCGCGCGGCTGAAGGAGGTCGGTACCACCAACCGGACATCCGTCGACGACTACCGCGAGGCGATCTCCGCCGACACCGGCTTCATCCTCAAGGTGCACCCTTCCAACTACCGGGTCGAGGGCTTTACCCGGTCCGCCTCCGTCACCGGGCTGTCCGCGCTCGGCGTCACGCTGGTGCACGACATCGGCTCCGGCCTGCTCGCCCCGCACCCGCTGCTGCCGGACGAGCCGGACGCGGCCACCTCCATCGCCGACGGCGCGAACCTGGTCACCGCTAGCGGTGACAAGCTGCTCGGCGGTCCCCAGGCGGGACTGCTGCTAGGCGACGAGCCTCTGGTGCGCGGCCTGCTGCGCCACCCGCTGGCCCGCGCGCTGCGGGTCGACAAGCTGACCCTGGCCGCCCTCGAGGCGACGGTCAGCGGTCCCCCGCCGCCCGTAGCCCGTGCGCTGGCCGCCGATCACGCCCTCCTGTCCG
>DASWUW010001010.1:0-6414 GCA_036406335.1 Trebonia sp. | reverse complement strand
AGCCGGCCCCGATGCGCCCTGACCCCGAGCGCGCCCGGCTGGCGGCCGAGGCGCTGGCCCGGGCGCGCGCCGACGCGTGGGCGCGCGGCGATCGTCCCGGGACCGCTCCCCGCCCGCCCGCGCGCGCTCAGGGAGATTCCGAACGAGCCGGGCTGGCTCCCTCAGGCGCCGCGTCTCCGTCCTGGTCGCCCCGGCCCCGGCGCGACGACCCCCAGCCGCTGACCGCCGCCTTCGGCGGCCTGCTCTCGGCCCGGGGCTGGCGGGAACGGGCCGCCGTCGGCGCCGTCTTCGGGCACTGGGCCGACATCGTCGGCCCCCAGCTCGCCCTGCACACCAAACCCGAGGCGTTCGAAGCGGGCGAGCTCACCGTCGCGGCCGATTCCTCCGCCTGGGCCACCCAGGTCCGCCTCATGGCCCCTCAGCTCCTCAAGCGGCTGGCGGAGGAGCTGGGTCACGGCACCGTCCGCCACATCCGCGTCAAGGGCCCGGCCGGGCCCCCGAGGACCCCGGGCCGTCTCCGGGTCCGGTAGCCGCCGCGGCCGCTGCGCCGCCAGTTCCCCGGCACTGCCCACGGCCTGTGGATAAACCCGCGCCCAGGGCCGGTAAGCAGGCCTGACAGAGCCAGCGGGAGGCCAGTTATCCACAGGTTAGGGCGGACAAGCGGGAAGAGAAGGGCCGCGCTAAGCGTTCCACTATGTGGACAGGTTCAGCCGCGCGTGTGAGACGAGCCGCCGACGAAGACAACCCGGTGGCAGCACCGCGCAGTAGCAGTCGGTTCTGATCGAGCCAGGCTGTGGAAACGCGGCCGGACTGGGGCGGCCCGGCTGCGGTCGGCACGCAAAACGCGGCAAACAGGCACGACACGTACCGTCAAGGCGGACCCGAGTGTCGGTAACCACAGCTAAAATAGACGGTAGTCACGCGGATAAGTCCGCCGGTGGCCGGGGCTGCGTGAGGGCCGCGCGACCGTAGGGCGGCAGTGCCGATCGACTGGTAACCGGAATCAACTGGTGACCAGCACTGGAGCGCTGCCAGCAGCAGGATGGAGTTTCACTTGTCGAACGATTACGATGCGCGGTCCATCACGGTACTGGAGGGCCTCGAAGCCGTCCGCAAGCGTCCCGGGATGTACATCGGATCGACTGGCGAGCGCGGTCTGCACCACCTCGTGTACGAGGTTGTGGATAACTCTGTGGACGAGGCGCTGGCCGGCTATGCCAGCGAGGTCCTGGTGACGTTGCTGGCCGACGGCGGGGTCCGGGTCAAGGACGACGGCCGTGGCATCCCGGTGGACCTGCACCCGATCGAGAAGCGCCCGGCGCTCGAAGTCGTGATGACCACGCTGCACGCCGGCGGCAAGTTCGACGGCAAGTCCTACGCGGTCTCCGGCGGCCTGCACGGCGTCGGCATCTCGGTGGTGAACGCGCTCTCCATCCAGGTCGACATCGTGGTCCGCAAGGACGGCTACATCTGGTCGCAGAGCTACCGGCAGGGCGCGCCGCTGGCGCCGCTGCACCAGGGCGAGGCGACCACCGAGACTGGTACCACCACCACATTCTGGCCGGACCCGGTGATTTTCGAGTCGACCGAGTGGTCCTTCGAGACCCTGTCCCGCCGCCTGCAGGAGACCGCGTTCCTCAACCGGGGCCTGCGTATCTCGCTGACCGACGAGCGGGCCGCCAAGGTCGTCGCCGATGACGACGAGGACGCCGCCCCCGCGGCGGGCCCGGGCGCGGCGCCGGCCAAGGCGCGCACGGTGATCTTCGAGTACCCCGGCGGCATCGCCGACTTCGTCCGTTACCTGAACGCGTCCAAAGAACCGGTGCACGCGCAGGTCATCGAGTTCGGTGACGAGCAGCCGGGCATGTCGGCCGAGATCGCTATGCAGTGGAACGGCTCCTACAACGAGTCGGTGCACACGTTCGCCAACGTCATCAACACCGCCGAGGGCGGCACCCACGAGGAAGGCTTCCGCGCCGCGCTGACCACGGTGGTCAACAAGTACGCGCGGGACACCAAGTTCCTCAAGGAAAAGGACCTGAACTTTACCGGCGAGGACATCCGCGAGGGCCTGACCGCGATCGTCTCGGTCAAGCTGGCCGAGCCGCAGTTCGAGGGCCAGACCAAGACCAAGCTGGGCAACACCGAGGCCAAGTCGTTTGTCCAGAAGGTCACCAACGACAAGCTGCGCGACTGGTTCGACCGGAACCCAGGCGAGGCCAAGGGCATCATCGACAAGGCCCAGCAGGCGTCCCGGGCCCGGCTCGCGGCCCGTCAGGCGCGCGACCTCACCCGGCGCAAGTCGGCCATGGAGACCAACGGGCTGCCGGGCAAGCTAGCCGACTGCCAGTCCACCGACCCGACCAAATCCGAGATCTACGTGGTGGAGGGCGACTCGGCGGGCGGCTCGGCCAAGGGCGGCCGGGACCCGCAGTTCCAGGCGATCCTGCCGATCCGCGGCAAGATCATCAACGTCGAGAAGTCGCGTATCGACCGGGTGCTCAAGAACACCGAGGTCCAGGCGATGATCACCGCGCTCGGGGCGGGTATCCACGACGAGTTCGACATCACCAAGCTTCGCTACCACAAGATCATCCTGATGGCGGACGCCGACGTGGACGGGCAGCACATCCGGACGCTGCTGCTGACCCTGCTCTTCCGGTTCATGAAGCCGCTGGTCGACGCCGGGCACGTCTACCTCGCGCAGCCGCCGCTGTTCAAGATCAAGTGGCGGGACCGCGGCGTTGAGCCGCAGTACGTGTACTCCGACGCCGAGCGGGACCGGGTCATCGAGGCGGGCGTCGCCGCCGGGCGCCGCCACCCAGGGTCGTACGACGGCGTGCAGCGGTTCAAGGGCCTGGGCGAGATGAACGCCGACGAGCTGTGGGAAACCACGATGAACCCGGCGCGGCGGGTGCTGCTCCAGATCACCCTGGACGACGCGGCGCAGGCCGATGAGCTGTTCAGCGTGCTGATGGGCGAGGACGTGGAGTCCCGCCGCTCGTTCATCACGCGCAACGCCAAGGACGTGAGGTTCCTGGACATCTAGGGATCACGGATCTTCCGTGACCACCGTCCGCCGGGCGACTGGCCCGTGAGGCCGGCTGCCGGAGCAGAGACAGGAAGCGGACCGGGAGTGAATCGGAGACGGGATGCGGATCGGATTCACGTGAAACACGCTCCCGTTCGGACGAACTTGTTTTGATCTTCTTTAAGCGAGAGGTTGCGAAGTGACCGAAGTACTGGGTCCGCCCGAGGAAGGGCACGACCGGACTGAACCGGTCGACATCCAGGTCGAGATGCAGCGCAGCTACATCGACTACGCCATGTCGGTCATCGTCGGGCGGGCGCTGCCAGACGTGCGCGACGGGCTCAAGCCGGTGCACACGCGAATCCTGTACGCGATGTACGACGGCGGCTTCCGGCCCGACCGCGGGTACTTCAAGTGCTCGCGCGTGGTCGGCGAGGTGATGGGCAACTATCACCCGCACGGCGACAGCTCGATCTACGACGCGCTGGTGCGGATGGCCCAGCCCTGGACGATGCGGATGCCGCTGGTCGACGGGCAGGGCAACTTCGGCTCGCCCGGCAACGACCCGCCCGCCGCGATGCGGTACACCGAGTGCCGCCTGGCCCCGCTGGCGATGGAAATGCTGCGGGACATCAACGAGGAAACCGTCGACATGCGGCCGAACTACGACGGCCGCACCGCCGAGCCGGTCGTACTGCCCGCCCGGTTCCCCAACCTGCTCATCAACGGCTCGCAGGGCATCGCGGTCGGGATGGCGACCAACATCCCGCCGCACAACCTGCGCGAGGTCGCGGGCGGCGTTAAGTGGTACCTGGACAACTTCGAGCGGTTCGAGCACCAGCTCACCGAGACGCGGGCCGAGAACGAGGACGGGACCCCGCCCCGGGCGCCGTACGAGGACCTGCTCGACGGCCTCATGGAGCGGGTCTCCGGTCCCGACTTCCCGACCCGCGGGCAGATCGTCGGACGGCGCGGCATCCGGGAGGCCTACCGGACCGGGCGCGGCTCGGTCATTATGCGCGCCGTAGTGGAGCACGAGGAGATCCAGGGCCGCAACTGCCTGGTCGTGAAGGAACTCCCGTTCCAGGTCAACCCGGACAACCTGGCCTCTAAGATCGCCGAGCTGGTCAAGGACGGCCGGCTGACCGGAATCGCCGACGTCCGCGACGAGACCAGCGGCCGTACCGGGCAGCGGCTGGTGATCGTGCTCAAGCGCGACGCCATCGCCAAGGTCGTGCTCAACAACCTGTACAAGCACACGCCGCTGCAGGACACCTTTGGCGTCAACATGCTGGCGCTGGTCGACGGGGTGCCGCGCACCCTGCGCCTGGACCAGATGATCAGGTACTGGGTTGCCCACCAGATCGAAGTGATCCAGCGCCGGACCCGGTTCCGGCTGCGCAAGGCCCAGGAGCGGCTGCACATCGTCGCCGCGCTGCTCGCCGCGATCGACGCGATCGACCAGGTCATCTCGCTTATCCGCGGGTCCGAGTCGGCCTCAGCGGCCCAGGTGGGCCTCATGGGCCTGCTCAGCATCGACGAGATCCAGGCCCGGGCCATCCTCGACATGCAGCTGCGCAAGCTGGCCGCCCTCGAGCGGCAGGCGCTGGTCGACGAGCGCGACGAGCTCGAGGCCACCATCGCCGACCTGCAGTCCATCCTGGACTCGCCGGCCCGGCAACGGGAGATCGTCGGGACCGAGCTGGGCGAGATCGTGTCCCGCTACGGCGACGACCGGCGGACCGAGATCATCGCCTACGACGGCGAGGTCGCCGACGAGGACCTCATCGCCGAGTCCGACATCGTGGTGACGATCACCCACGGGGGATACGCCAAGCGGACCAACACCGACCAGTACCGGGCTCAGCGGCGCGGCGGACGGGGCGTGCGCGGCGCGGCGCTGCGGTCGGACGACATCGTCGACCACTTCTTCGTCACCTCGACCCACGACTGGATCCTGTTCTTCACCAACAAGGGCCGGGTGTACCGGGCCAAGGGCTACGAGCTGCCGGATACCGGCCGGGACGCCCGCGGCCAGCACGTGGCCAACCTGCTCGCCTTTCAGCCCGACGAGCAGATCGCCGAGGTGCTCACGCTGCGGGACTACGCGGTGGCGCCGTACCTGGTGCTGGCCACGAAGTCCGGGCTGGTGAAGAAGTCACGGCTGTCGGAGTACGACTCGGTCCGTTCCGGCGGGCTGATCGCGATCAACCTGCGCGAAGACGACGAAGTGATCAGCGCCGCGCTCGTATCGCCCGAGGAAGACCTGCTGCTGGTGAGCAAGGGCGCACAGGCCCTGCGCTTCCACGCCGAGGACGAGCAGCTGCGGCCGATGGGCCGGGCTACCTCCGGCGTGATCGGCATGCGCTTCAACGAGGGCGACGAGCTGCTCGGCATGTATGTCATCCGCGAGGGCGCGGACGTACTCGTGGCGACCGACGGCGGGTACGCTAAGCGGACGCCCGCTGACCAGTACCCATTGCGTAACAGAGGCGGCCTGGGTGTCATCACCGCCCGTATCGTGGAAGACCGGGGCGGCCTGGTAGGCGCCCTGATGGTGCGGCCGGAGGACGAGGTGTTCGCTATTACCTCGGCCGGGGGCGTCATCAGGACCCGGGCCGGCGAAGTGAAGCAGTCCGGGCGGCAGACAATGGGTGTCCGGCTGATGAACCTTGCCGTCGGTGTCAGCGTGGTCGGGCTCGCGCGCAACGCCGAGGCCGAAGTGGAGGTGCCGGACGCGGATGCGGACGGGTTGGCTGATGACGCCGAAGTGCCGGTGGATGACGTGAATACGCCGGCCGATACGGCAGCGGACGACATTTCTGGTAACGAATCGAGCGATTAAGGCAACTAACCGAGGGGCAGCAGCGTCTGAAGTTTGTGCGGCTCTCGGATAGGGTCAACGAAAAGGTACAAAGGTGCACTCAGCGAGTACCAAGGAGGACGGCGTGGACGAGGCGGGACGAACGGCCCAACCGCCGCTCATCATGACGCCCCCTGACCTGGACACTGACCCGGACGGGGAAGTCACGGGCACGTTCGCCGACAATGGTGTGGTGGCGTCATCGCGGACAAGAACCGCAAGCTCACTTGCCGCGGCGGTCAAGCGCGCCAACGGTGCCAGCAGCAGCTCCTCAGGTGAGGCGGCTGCTGCGGCCGAGGGCGAGTCAGATTCCGCCGCGGACAAGGGCACTCCGGCCGCCAAGACGTCCTTCGATACCTCGCCGTCGACGACTCCGCCGTCGTCCGCTGCCGAGGCTGACAGCTCGTCCGCCCCGGCGGACGTCCCGGTCACCTCGGGTGCCGCGTCATCTTCGGTCTCCGCCACGCGGGCGGAGCCGGCCTATACGGGCTCGTCTTACTCAAGCACGGACTATGCCGTT
>DASWUW010001009.1:0-2103 GCA_036406335.1 Trebonia sp. | reverse complement strand
GTATCGCTGTCACTGCCACCCGATGTACAACTCTAAAACACGTTCTAGCTTAGCCGATCACATCGATCGTGAAAGGTTGCGGCTTACTCCAGCCCGAAAAACAGTAGCAGACCGATGACGATTGATGCGACGGCCCCGATGAGGGCCAAGATTCGCAGGGTTCGCGACGCGGCCCTGACATAAGCGATGGTAAAACCGCCCGAGAGGACCAGAAGAATTCCCATTACTGTGTCGTGTCCAAATTTCACAGAATTCTCCTTAGGATGACTACTTGTTTGGCATGGATACTTCTACCCCGCCACCTCCCGATAAACGTAGATAAAGTGCATTCTTTTTTTAGCCAATTCCCCTGCGGAGCGACACCAAAGTCTGCTAAAGACGTTCTCTCCGCCCGATGTACACTACTGAGCCCGCTCCAACTTGATAGGCCGTCTTCTAGACCTGTCGCGCATCAGCTGGCGGAAATGTGACGCGCATCAGTAGTTGGATCACATTCTGGGCTGCTCCGCTTTACAGCGAGGTCACCATGACCGGTGCTCCATGCTCGTCGAGCAGCACCCGGTTGCCGAGCGGCTGGTCAAGGGTGGTGGAAAGCTGGCGTCTCTTGCCAACCGCGATGCGCGGTCCGGTGACATGCTCGTGCCTGACCGGGAGTACCGCCACCGCGTTACCCGATTCCAGGAACGTGGCCCCGGGGTAGCTGGTGAAGTGCTGAGGGGCCCCGGTGAAGCTTAGCGTCAGCGTGCGGCCGTCAGTCCCGAGTGCTGCCTCGCTGCCGCGCCAGTAGAATTCCTCCGCGTCCGGCGGCTGCCAGAATTGACCGCTGGTGCCGGGATCGAGCACCCAGATCGGCTCGGCCACGCCCTGGGCCTGGATGCACCAGGCAGGCAGGTGCTTGCGCCCCCGGTCGGTGGCGAACTCCCGCTCACCGGCGACCGCGTTTTCCAGCAGCAGCGGCGATCCCTGCCTAGGCCGCGGTCGCCCGCGCAGCGCCTGCAAGATCTGGGCCGGGAAGCCGGGCACCCCTTCGACCCAGCCGTTCAAGAAGGCCAGCTTGGTCTCCCCGTCTGGGAAGGCGCCCGGCTGCGCGGCCGAGCTGAGCAGGATCAGCGGACGGGGCTGGCGGTCGGCCGGAAACCCGGCCCAGGCACGTAGTCCCCGGCGGGCCTCGCGCTCTAGGGGGCCGGTTCGGCTCAAAGGCCGGGTTGACGCTATCCGGTGATGCCCGTGTGGCTCTTCCATGCCGCACTCCCCAGAACAAGTCCTGTGCCTGGCAGCACTCTAGCCAGTGAGGCTGGGGCCTGAACCGGTCAGCGCACAAGCAAAGCGGCTTGACACCAATAAAAGCGTCAGGGACCTTGCGCTAGGCGCCGGGCCCGACTTGAACACTTCGCTGCGATGCATCGAGTATCAGCTGCGCGTCCATGCTGACCTGGGTTGTGGTCTCTCCGAGCGAGCAAATGAATTTCAGCTTGCCGGGTGGCGGCAGCGGCCACACCCACCAGCGCGCGTCTTGCCGGTATCCCTTGGTTCCCCTCTCGCCGGGGAAGAGGAATGGCCGGTTGGGCTCGTCGTCGTACCTGGGTTGTATGACATCGGCGGGGAACGTCTGGTGTCCTCCAGCGAATTCCACGCCGAGCCTGAAGCTTTCCCGGGTCAGCAGGAATCCCGACGGATTGGCTGCGCGTGGTATTACCCGCTGGTCGGGGTTGACTATGCGGGTGTAGAAGAACTCGAAGCCGTTGCTGTAGGCCAGCACGCCGGTGATCGCGACGGCGGTCGGCCCGGCTGCGTCGAACGGCATGGTGCCGACTGGGACCATCGCGGGGAACTCCGCGTCGGGACGTTCCCACGGGCTCGCCAGCCCTGGCTGCTGGGGCGGTTCTCTGGGTGTGCTCACGCCCAGAGCGGGCCGCGGCGTGAGACTGCCTGCCAAGTCTAGCCACGGCGGTTTGACCGAAATAAGAGCACCAGTGCGGATGTCGGTGGATCAATCGCCGGATGCACGACAGCGGCGCTCCTGCACCGGGCCGGCCACGACGGCAGGGCAGGGCAGGACGGGGCTGGGACAGTCGCAGGCTAGACAGTTCCACCCACTAGCCA
>DASWUW010001008.1:0-6885 GCA_036406335.1 Trebonia sp. | reverse complement strand
CTGACAGGGAAACCGGAGCGACGGCGGCACGCGCCAGAAAACCCTGAATGCTGCTGGTCAAAGGCCTACCCCTGCCGGATTGCGGCCGGGCTGTCGGCGGCCGGTTCCGGTGGCACGCCCATCGCCTCGTAGATGAGCGCCAGCAGGCTCGTCGAGCGTGCCTCGTAGAAACCGTCAAAGTCGGGGCCGTCCGGCCCGCCGCGCAGGTACTTCGCGTCAATGAGGTGGGTGCCGACGATGTCGTCCAGCCAGTTAGCGGGCAGGCCCGCCTCGGCTTCCAGCTGCCGCAGGTACGCATCGGGTCCCTGGTTGCCCACGATCCGGCGGGTCCGGTGGGTCAGCGGCGTCTTGTTGACAATGCTGTCCCGGCGCTCCCGGCCGATACCGTGCTTCTCACACCACGCCTTGGGGAAAACGAGCGCCACGTCGACCTGCTGGTCCTCGAAGATAACGGCGTTGATCGGCTCCCGGCTGTAGGTCCAGTCGATGCATCCCTGCTTGAGCAGCAGCGCCAGCACGCCCTTGTAAGCCGCGCTGTTCCGGCTGCTCATCGTGTTCAGCCGCGCGGCGGTGAAGTTCGCCTCGGTCACCGAGGCGGGCGGCGGTCCGCCGCGCACCCAGCCTGCCACCTGCTCAAGGTCGCGCGGCAGCCGGGTGTCCGGCGAGCCGCCGTACTGCTCGCCCAGCACGCCGCACCAGTACCAGCGGGTGATCTTCTCTTCCGCCGCCGGGGAGTCGGTATCCGCGCCCAGCGCGGTGCGGATGGCCGCGAGCGACGTCACCTGGCCCCGGTACGGCAGGTCAGACGCCCCGTATACGCCCTGGCGGGTGAGGAAGCCGGCCGTCCAGTGCAGCGCCGAGAGGATCTCCGGTGTCCACTTGATGTAATCCTGGAGCGGCAGGTCAAGGATGTCCGCCCGCTTGCAGCTCGCCGCCGGCTGGGTGAACGGGTCGGCGCCGGCCCGGCCCCGCCGCCGGTAGTGGGTGGAGACCAGGCAGACCGCCTGCAGGAAGTCACTGTCCTCGACTCCGGAGAGCATCGGGTGGACGGCCAGTTCTTCCTTTGCCTGCTTCCAGTGGACGGGCAGCTGGAAATCCTCGCCGTGCGCGGTGTAGTAGTCCCGGTCTCCCGCGTACGTCGCGGTGAGCAACTCGAAAACGTTGAGCGGCACACCGCCGGTATTAACCTTCTCGAAGACCGTGCAGACGGCCTCCTTGGGCGTCTCCTTGGACAGCCGGATAACGGGCAGCCGGTATTCGCTGACGTTCTTGAGTACCTGAGAGTGGAAGGAACCCCACGTGTCCCAGCGCGAGTCGTCGTGCCGGACGTATCCGCGCTGCCAGGCGTTGACCGCCTCCGCGTCAAAGGCGATGCGCAGCGGGAAGATGCCCGCCGCGCATTCCGCCGCCTGAGTCGTCAGGTCGATATGCCGTTTGCGGTCGGCCGGGTCCGGGAGCATGCGGTCGCCGGGCACCGAGTAGATGGCGTCTTCCCTGTCCTGCGCCGGGTCCAGCGCTTTCGCGATGTCGATGTAGTACCACCGCCGGACCGCTTTTCCGCGGCTGTCCGCGGTATCGACCGGGCCGTCCGCGTGCAGTGCCTGGTAAAGCGAGGTCATCCGCTGCTGCCCGTCCATCAGCAACTCGGCCGGCTCGGTGTCACGCGGCACGTGGGTGCCGGCCAGCGGGCGCGGCTTGAACCGCGTCCCGGTCCCGCCGGTCTGCAGGGTCATGACCACGCCGAGCGGGTAGCCCAGGGTCACCGTGGCCAGCAGTGAGACGATCCGCTCGTCATCCCATTTCCACGGCCGCTGGAAGTCCGGCAGCTGGATGCGGCCGTCGTGAACGTCGGCCAGCAGCTTACTGAGCTCGAGCGGGGGGCTTTCGAAGAGCATGCGGGACTATCCCTTTTGTACTGGACCGGTTACCGGGTCGATAGGTCCCGTTTTATCAGCACCGCTCTGCGTTCCGCATCCCTTACGCTACGAAGTTATGGAGATGAGCGGGGACGCCCAGCGCTGGCAGGGACAGAAGTCCGGTTACTCCTGGGAGCAGGACGCGCTCGACCACATCCGGCAGCAGATGCCGCAGGCTGAGCCCTACCGCGGCTGGCAGGTGTTCACCTTCACCGCCGCGACCGGCCACGTCCGTGAGGTCGACCTATTCATCGCCACCCCCGGCGGCCTGTTCCTGGTCGAGATCAAGAGCCACCCGGGCAAGGCGGTCAACAACGGGTCCACCTGGATCTTCCGCGACGGCGGGCGGACCCGGACGATCGACAACCCGCTGCACTTCACCGACCTGAAGGCGAAGGAGCTCAAGGGCCAGCTGGAACGGGCCGCGCGGCAACTCAGCCCGAGGAACCCGCCGCATATCCCGCGCGTCGAGGCGGCCGTCTTCCTGTCCGCGGAAAACCTGGAGTGCCGGTTCGACGAGTTCCAGCGCCAGCGCGTCTACGGCCGCGACGGCAAGACCCGGCAGACTGGCCTGCCGGGCATCTGGGCAGGCTTCCTCAACCAGCCGCCGGCCAGCGAGCGGAACCGGGTCACCCCTGCGCTGTCGAAGCAGCTCGGCCAGCTCCTGCACACCGTCGGCATCGCGCGGTTGCACAAGATCGGCCGGATCGGTCCCTACGAGCTCGACCAGGAGTCGTTCGACGCCGGGCCGACCTGGATGGACTACCTGGCGGGCAACCCTTCGCTGCCGACCGACGCCCGGCGCCGCGTCCGGGTCTTCCTGACCGAGCAGGGGGCGGCCGAGGACGAGCGCCGGTCGACTCAGCGCGCCGCGCACCGCGAGTACCTGGCCCTGCAGGGCATCAGCCACGACGGCATCGTGCGAGCCGAGCAGTACAGCGAGGAACTGCTCGCGGGGCCGGCCGTGGTGTTCGGGCACGGCGCCGACTGGCAGCGGCTTGACCACTTCATCGCCGCACCCGGGATCGAGCTCCCGCTCGAGACCCGCCTGGAGATGATCCGCCAGCTCGCCGAGGCTCTTGACCACGCGCACCGCCGCCACCTGTACCACCGGGCCCTGGCCGCCCGCTGCGTGTTCGTGGAGCTGGACGGCCGCTATCCCCGGCTGCGGATCGCCGACTGGCAGGTCGCCGCCCGCCCGGACGGCACCAGCACCGCCGCGAGCACTTCCACGCAGCTCGCTCACGGTCCCGCCTCCCTGCTCAAGCACATCGAGCGGTCGGCCGGCGCTTACCTGGCGCCGGAGTTCACCAGCGGCGACGCTGCCCCGGTACTGCTCGACGTCTTCGGCCTCGGGGCGCTCAGCTACCTGATCCTGACCGGCCAGCCGCCTGCCGACAGCCGCGAGCAGCTGGCCCAGCAGCTCGCGGCCAAACAGGCCCTGGCCCCGTCGGCGGTGCTCGACGCGATTGACCCGCTGACCGACGTCCTGGTCCGGGAGGCCACCGCGCTGCACCAGGCCGACCGCACCAGCTCGGTCCGCGAGTTCCTCCGAGAACTAGACCAGATCGAAGCGGCGCTGACCGCGCCCGACGAACTCCAGGGACCGGAGACGGACCCGCTCACCGCCAGCCGCGGCGATGTCATCAACGGCTACGCGGTCCTCCGCGTCCTCGGCAAGGGCTCCACCTCTAAGGCGTTCCTGGTCACGAGCGACCCGGCCGACGCAGGCAACCGGTCAGCCCAGCGCGTCTTCAAGGTGGCGCTGAATGCGGCCGCGGCCCGCCGCCTGCACCGGGAAGCCGGGCAGCTCGCCCAGCTCACCGACTCGCATGTCGCCCGGCTGCTCGACCCGCCGTTCGAGGCCGGCCCGCCGGACGCGCGCCGCACGCTCGTCGGCGTCGAGTACGTCGGCGACCACACCCTGGCCGAGGAACTGCGCCAGCACGGCCCGCTGACCATCCACGAGCTTGAGCGCCTGGGCGAGGACCTCTTTCTCGCCTGCCGGTTCCTGGAGGGGCGGGGTGTGTGGCACCGGGATATCAAGCCCGACAACCTGGCGCTGCGCGAGCCGGACCGCAAGGGCCGGGAGCTGGTCCTGTTTGACTTCTCGCTGGCGGGGACCCCGGACACCGAGCTGGCGGTCGGTACCGGAGACTACCTGGACCCGTTCCTCGGACAGGGCCGTCGCGACCGGTACGACCAGGCCGCCGAGCTGTACGCGGTGGCGGTCACGCTGCACGAGATGGCCAGCGGCGAGACTCCCTCCTGGGGCGACGACCTGGTCTCCCCGGTGTTCCTCGGCCCGGGCGAGCAGGTGCAGCTGGCTGAGGACATCTTCGACCCGGTGCTCCGCGACGGCCTGGTCGAGTTCTTCCGCACCGCCCTGGCGCGGGACGCGAGCCAGCGGTTCGCCTCGCTGCGCCAGATGACCCGCGAGTGGAACAAGGTCTTCGAGGACCTGGAGACGGTACCGCCGCTGACCACCGCGTCCACCAAGGACACCAGCGAGTCTGCGACCACCGACGAGCTCCGCCGGGAGGCGGCCCGGACGGCGACCGAGGCCACCCCGCTGGCCGCGGCCGGCCTGTCGCCGTTCGCCCTGTCGATCGCTCAGCAGCGCCTCGGGGTCTCGACCGCGGGCGAGCTGGCCCGGGTGCCCGCCCGGCGCATCACCCGGCTGCGCGGCATCGGCGCCGTGCCCCGGTACGAGCTGGTGCGCCGTTCCCGGGAGTGGCGCCAGCGGTTCAACCTCCCCGAGGCGGGGCTCGCCCGGGACGATGCGGGCGAAGACAGCCGGGACCAGCGGCCAAGAGACCAAGCCGGCGGGCCGGAACGGGGGCTGCCGGCTCTCCCGGCGCAGGCACCCGACGATCTGCGCCGGCTGCCGGTCGACGAGGTGGCTCGTCGTCTGATCCCCGATTCCCCGCCCGAGCTGGCCCTGGTGACCGGCCGTACCGCGGCCAAGGACGGCCGCCGGGCCGGCCCGTGGTCCAGCCAGCGGGACATCGCGCAGGTCACCGGCATCCCGGAGCAGGAGGCGGCCGCCCACCTGGACCGGCTGCGCGCCCGCTGGCGCAAGTCGGTTCCCGCGCTGACTACGGTGCGCGAGGACCTGACCGAGATCCTGCGCGAGCACGGCCGCGTCCTTGGCGCCCGCCAGCTGGCGGCGGCCCTGCTGGCCCGGCGGGGCGCCGACCTCGACGACCCGGAGGAGCGGCTGCTCGCGGCGGCGGTCTGCGTCCGCGCAGCGGTCGAGACGGAGGAACGCCGGGACGCGCCGCGGCTGGTGTCCCGCCGGGTGTCCGGTCGCGGCGCCGCCGTCCTGGTCGCGCTGACCGAAGCGGCCGAAGAAGACCAGGCTCCCGCCCCGCGCGCCGCCGACCTCTTCGCCTACGCGGAGCTGCTGGGCGAGCAGGCCGACGGGCTGTCCCGCCGTGATCCTCTCCCCGGCGTGACCGAGATCCGCCAGGCCCTGCGCGGCGTGGACATCGAGGTGGAGCACGCCGCCCGGCTGTCCGACACCGACCTGGTGCTGCTCGCCGCGTCGGCGTCGGCCAACACGGCGGCCACCGCCCGCCTCGAGCTGTACCCGCGTGACCTGTCGCCGGAGCGCGCCCTGAAGATCTCCCAGGCCGGCAGCATCGCCGACGGCGTGTCCGACGCCGAGCTGGCCGGCCGCGTCCTGGCCCGCTTCCCCGACCTGAACGCGACGGTCCGCCCGCAGTCGCAGGACATCTCCCGCCTGCTCAAGAACCTCGGCTACGACGTGACCCGGGGCACCGACGGCCTGCTCCGCGCCCGGTCGAGCACCCAGCTCAGCGCGTCCCGCGGCACCGCGCGACGCAGCAGCGGCACCGCCGCCCGGCTCGGCCTGGGCGCCGCGGATTACGCCTGGCAGCGCCTGGCCGAGGCCAGCGGGCGGGGCGGCTTCGTCACGCTCAAGGCAAGCTGGCAGGGCTCTTCCGCTGCCCTGGCCGAGCTGGTCACGGTCCCGGGGATCACCCCGGTGAACGTGACCGCCCGGTTCGTCGAGTTCCTCCGCGAAGCCGCGGCGGCGCGTCCCCGGCTCCGCTGGGAGACCGTGCTCGCGGCCGACTCCCCAGACGCGCCCCCGAAGGCGCAGGCCGGCCTGGCCCAGCTGCTTTCCCAGGTGTGGCAGAGCCTGGAAGAGCACGTCCGTGCGGCGGGCGAAGGGAGTATCGTGCTGCTGCACGACGCTACGCCACTGGCCCGCTACCCAGGTGGCAGCGACCTGCTGGCCAAGCTGGCGGTCGCGGCCCGGGACGCGGGGGAGTCCCCGCGCGGCCTGTGGCTGCTCTGCCCAATGCAGGACCCGAGATCCCCGGCACCGCGCCTCGACGGCGTGACGGTCGGCGTGATCCCGGGCGACGCCGAGCAGCTCGTCGTGCCCGACGATCTTGGCCAGCAAGAGCGGAGAGCCTCGTGACGAACCTGACGGACGCGCTGAAGAAGCAGGTAATCGAGCTCGAGAAGGACCTCCGGCCAACTGGCTTGGCAGATCCGAAGCTCCGAGCCGAATGGGAGCAGGCCCGCGCAGCCCAGCGCACCGCCGCGACATTCGAGACCTGGCTGGCCGATCGGGTCACTCAGGTGGCGGTTGCCTGGGTCTTGGGCACTGTCTTCGTCCGCTTCGCTGAGGACAACGGCCTCATCGAGTACCCCTATATTGCCGGCCCAGGAGAGCGGACCGTCCAAGCCCGGGAACTCCAGCAGCAGTATTACGAAAAACACCCTGGGCACGACGACTACAACTGGCTGCGCGAGGCTTTTGACGCCATGTCAGTCTCCCCGGTGGCTAGGAGCCTGTTCGACGAGTCCCACAATCCGATGTGGACCATTAAGCCAAGCCCGTTCGCAGTCAAGGCCCTGCTGGACTTCTGGCGCCAGGCCGACGAACACGGCGCCATCCGCTACGACCTCGCTGACGAGACCTGGGACACCCGCT
>DASWUW010001007.1:0-4239 GCA_036406335.1 Trebonia sp. | reverse complement strand
CGGCCACCGCGTGATCACCCAGCCACGGCTGCGCCGCCAGCGACAGCCGCCCGGTCAGAACAAGGCCGTCCCCCGAAGCCAGCTCCACCACCGCCCCCAGCAGCGAATGCCCCACCGGCCCCAGCCCCGCCGCCGCCACGTTGCCCGCCCCGGCCGTCGGCCGGGGCCAGTACCGCTGACGCTGGAAGGCGTAGGTGGGCAGGTCGACGCGCGGGCGGGGCGCCAGGACCTGGGTCCAGTCGACCGGGACCCCGGCGACGTGCACCGCGGTCAGCGCGGCCAGCACCGAGCCGGCCGCCTCGGCGTCCTTGCGCAGCAGCGGCACGAATGTCCCGCCCGGTCCCTCCTCGGTGTCCAGCACGGCAGGCCCGAGCGCGGACAGCGTGCCGTCCGGGCCGATCTCCAGGAACACCTCGGTGCCCCGGGCCGCCAGGGCGGCGAGGGCGCCGGCGAACCGCACTGGCCGCCGCGCCGCCGCCGCCCAGTACCCCGGCTCCGGGACAGTGACCAGCTCCCCGTCCAGGGCCCCGGCCCACGGCACCTCCGGCACGGCATGGTCCAGCCGCGCCGCCGCCGCGCCCAGCTCCGCCAGCACCGGGTCCATCCGCGCCGAGTGGAACGCGTGCGACACCCGCAGCATCCGCGTCCGCACCCCGCGCCCCGCGAACTCCCGCTCCCCCCGGCGGACCGCCGGCTCGTCCCCCGAGACCACCACCGCCGCCGGGCCGTTCACCGCCGCGATCCCCGCCGCACCGCCGCCCGCCGGGGCCGCCGCCAGCACCGCCGCCACCTCAGCTTCCGCCGCCCCGACCGCGCACATCGCACCGCCCGCGGGCAGCCCCTGCATCAGCCGTGCCCGCACCGCCACCAGCGCGCACGCCCCCTCCAGCGACAGCACCCCGGCCGCGTAAGCCGCCGCCACCTCACCCACCGAGTGCCCCGCCACCGCAGCCGGCCGCACCCCGGCCGCCCTCAGCAGCGCGACCAGGCCCGCCTGCAGCGCGAACAAACCCGGCTGGGCGAACAGCGTCTGGTCGGCCCGCCCGTCGCCGGCCCCGCCCGGTCCCGTCCCCAGCGCCACCTCGGCCACCGGGACCCCCAGCAGTCCCTCCAAAATCCCGGCCGCCCCGTCGAACGCCGCCGCGAACACCGGGCTCGCCGCATGCAGGCCCGCCGCCATCCCCGCCCGCTGCGACCCCTGGCCGGCAAACAGGAACCCGACGCGCACCGGCCCGCCCGGGCGCACCCGTCCCGACACCACCCCGGCCCCGGTCTCCCCCGCGGCCAGCGACTTCAGCCCGGCCAGCAGTTCGTCCCGGTCCTGGCCGGTCACCACCGCCCGGTGCTCGAACGTGGTCCGGGTCGCGGCCAGCGACCAGGCCACGTCGGCCAGACCGGCCCCGGCCCCGGCACCGGCCCCGGCCGTCCAGGACTTCAGCCGGGCCGCCTGCCCGGCCAGCGCCGCCGCCGACCGGCCGGACAGCACCCAGGTGGCCGGACCGCCGCTCAGGATCGGCTCCGCGGCCGCCGGGGCTTCCGCCGCTTCGGCCGCGGGGGCTTCCTCCACGATCAGGTGGGCGTTGGTCCCGCTGATGCCGAAGGCGGAGATCCCGGCCCGCCGGGGCCTTCCCCCGGCGGCTTCGCCGTCGCCGCCGCGGGCCGGCCACGAGACCGGCTCGGTCAGCAGCCGGACATCCCCGGCCGCCCAGTCCACCTGGCCGGACGGCTCGTCCGCGTGCAGCGTGCGCGGCAGCTCCTCGTGCTCCAGGGCGAGCACCATCTTCATCACCCCGGCCACGCCGGCCGCGGCCGACGTGTGCCCGAGGTTGGACTTGAGCGAGCCGAGCCACAGCGGCCGTCCCGCGGGCCGGTCCCGGCCGTAGGCAGCCAGCAGCGCCTGCGCCTCGATCGGGTCGCCGAGGGCGGTCCCCGTTCCGTGCGCCTCCACCGCGTCCACCTGGTCGGCGCCCAGCCGCGCGCTGGCCAGCGCCGCCCGGATCACCCGCTGCTGGGAGGGGCCGTTCGGCGCGGTCAGCCCGTTGGAGGCACCGTCCTGGTTGACCGCGCTGCCGCGGATCACGGCCAGCACCCGGTGCCCGTGGCGGCGCGCGTCGCCCAGTCGTTCCAGGGCCAGCATCGCCGCGCCCTCGGCCCAGCCGATCCCGTCGGCCTGCGCGCTGAACGCCTTGCACCGGCCGTCCGCCGCCAGGCCCTGCTGCTTGGCGAACTCGGTGAACGCGTCCGGCGTGGCCAGCACGGTGACACCGCCGGCCAGGGCGAGGGTGCACTCGCCCGCGCGCAGCGCGTGACAGGCCAGGTGCAGGGCCACCAGCGACGACGAGCAGGCCGTGTCGACGGTGACCGCCGGGCCTTCCAGGCCGAGCGCGTACGACACCCGGCCGGAGATCACCGCGGTCATCCCGCCGGTCAGCATGTACCCCTCGGTGCCCTCGCCGGCGCCGCCCGCGCCGTAGCTGGAGTAAGCGGCCCCGGCGAACACCCCGGTCCGGGAGCCGCGCAGCCCGCGGGGCTCGAGGCCGGCCCTTTCCAGGGCTTCCCAGGACACTTCGAGCAGGAGCCGCTGCTGCGGGTCCATGGCCAGGGCCTCGCGCGGCGAGATGTCGAAGAAGCCGGCGTCGAACTCGGGCGCGTCGTACAGGAACCCGCCTGAGCGCACATACGAGGTCCCCGAGTCCCCCGCGTCCCAGCCCCGGTCGTCGGGGAATCCGGCGATCGCGTCCCGGCCGGCCGCGACCAGGTCCCACAGGCCCTCGGGGCTGTCCGCGCCGCCAGGCAAGCGGCAGCTCATCCCGACGATCGCCACTGGCTCGGAGGAGGCCGCGGTCAGCTGGCGGTTGCGCTGCCGCAGCCGCTCGGTCTCCTTGAGCGACGCCCGCAGTGCCTCGAGGACCTTGTCCGACGGCGTGGTCATTGCGGTCTCCTCGCATCGGTGATCATCAGTAATCGGCCTCGTCGCGACCCAGTGCCATCCGCACCAGGCTTTCGGCGTCCAGCGCGTCGATGGTGTCGAGAGTGCCGGGCGCGGGGCCGGCCGCGGCGGTGTCCTCGCCCAGGCCGGCCAGCTGCAGCAGGGCCTCCATCAGGCCGGCGTCCCGCAGCCGGGAGAGCGGGACGGAGCTGAGGAAGGTGCGCAGCTGTTCTTCGCCGGCGCCCGCGTCGCCGCCGGCTTCCGGCGTGATCTCCGCGCACAGGTAGCCGGCCAGCGCGAGCGGCGCCGGGTAGTCGAAGACGAGGGTGACCGGGAGCGTCAGCCCGGTGGCGGTGTTCAGCCGGTTGCGCAGTTCGACGGCGATCACCGAGTCGAAGCCCAGGTCGCTGAAGGGACGCTCCGGCTCGATCGCCTCCGGGGACGGGTGCCCGAGGACGGCGGCCACGTGCGCGCGGACCAGGTCAAGCAGCATCCGGTCGCGTTCCGCCGGGGACGCCGCGGCCAGCCGCTGGCGCAGCGCGGTCGCGGCGGCGGAATCGGCCGGGCTGGCCGGAGCGCCGGCCAGGCCCCGCCACAGGGCGGGAATCGTCTCGCCCCGGGCGGCCCGGGCGCGCATTCCCGCCACGTCCAGCTGGGCCGGGATGAGGAAGGCATCGTCCCGGGCTAGGGCCAGGTCGAGCAGCGCGCCGCCCGTGTCTTCCCACGCCCCCCAGGCCAGGGAGGTGGCGGGCAGCCCGGCGGCCCGGCGGCTGACCGCGAGCGCGTCGAGGAACGCCCCGGCCGCCGCGTCGCTGCCGTGGGCGGCGGCGCCGAGCGCCGCGGTCGCGGACGACAGCAGCACGAACTCCCGCACCGGGTGGCCCGCGGTCAGCTGGTGCAGGTTCCAGGCGGTATCGGCCCGGGACCGCAGCGCCGCGGCGACCTGCTGCGGGGTCTGCGACGCGATCTCCGTGTCGTCCGGTATTCCGGCCGCGTGGATCACCCCGGTGAGCGGCCGGTCAGCCAGGACGCGGGCGAGCACGGCGGCCAGCTCGCGGGACTCGGCCGCGTCGGCCGCGGCGACCCGCACGTCGGCGCCCGTCCCGGCCAGCTGCGCGGCCAGCGCGGGGGTGCCGGGGGCGGCCGGGCCGGACCGGGACACCAGCGTCAGCTGCCCGGCCCGGCCGGTCGCGGCCAGGTGCCGGGCGACGCTGCCGCCCAGGGCCCCGGTCCCCCCGGTGACCAGGATCGAGCCGCGCCGGGTGCCTTCTCTCAGGTCTGAGCCGTCGGTGCGGCCGGCCCGGTCCGGG
>DASWUW010001006.1:0-2128 GCA_036406335.1 Trebonia sp. | reverse complement strand
ATGGCCGTGGTGCTGCTGGCCGCTGACCGGAAGGTCAGCGGCCGGCGCCTCGGCTGGCTGGCGGCCGTCGCGGCCGCCGCGCTGATCGTGGTCGCCCGCCGCCGCATCCTGTTCGAGTAGGCCGGATGCGGGGTGCGGGGGGGGTTACATGCCGGCGATGAGCTTCTCCACCCGCTCGTCGACCGAACGGAACGGGTCCTTGCACAGCACCGTCCGCTGCGCCTGGTCGTTCAGCTTCAGGTGCACCCAGTCGACGGTGAAATCGCGGCGCTTCTCCTGAGCCCGGCGGATGAACTCGCCGCGCAGCTTGGCCCGGGTGGTCTGCGGCGGGACGGACTTGGCCTCGAAGATCTTCAGGTCGGTGGCCACCCGCTCGACCGCGCCGGCCTTCTGCAGCAGGTAGTACAGGCCGCGGCCGCGGTGCACGTCGTGATAGGCGAGGTCGAGCTGGGCGACGCGGGGCGCGGACAGCGGGAGGTCGTGCTTGGCCCGGTAGCGCTCGATCAGCTGGTACTTGGTCACCCAGTCGATTTCCCGGGCGATCCGGTCCAGGTCCCCGTCCTCGATCGCGCTCAGCGTCCGCTCCCACATCTCCAGCACGCGCTTGCTGATCGGGTCGAGGCCGTTCTTGTCGGTGAAGTCCTTGGCCCGGTTCAGGTACTCGTACTGGATCTCCAGGGCGGACATCTCCCGGCCGTTGGCCAGCCGGACCCGGGACCGGCCGGTCATGTCGTGGCTGACCTCGCGGATGGCCCGGATCGGGTTGTCCAGGGTCATGTCCCGCAGTACGACGCCCGCCTCCACCATGCGCAGCACCAGGTCGGTGGCGCCGACCTTGAGCAGCATGGTGGTCTCGCTCATGTTGGAGTCGCCCACGATGACGTGCAGCCGCCGGAACCGCTCGGCGTCGGCGTGCGGCTCGTCCCGGGTGTTGATGATCGGGCGGCTCCGGGTGGTGGCGCTGGAGACGCCTTCCCAGATGTGCTCGGCCCGCTGGCTGACGCAGTAGACCGCGCCGCGCGGGGTCTGCAGCACCTTGCCCGCGCCGCAGATGATCTGCCGGGTGACCAGGAACGGGATCAGGATGTCGGCCAGCCGGCCGAACTCCCCGTGCCTGCCGACCAGGTAGTTCTCGTGGCAGCCGTAGGAGTTGCCCGCCGAGTCGGTGTTGTTCTTGAACAGGTAGATGTCGCCCGCGATGCCCTCTTCGCGCAGCCGCCGGTCCGCGTCGACCAGCAGGCCTTCGAGGATGCGCTCCCCCGCCTTGTCGTGGGCGACCAGGTCGACCACGTTGTCGCACTCGGGGGTGGCGTACTCCGGGTGGCTGCCCACGTCCAGGTACAGGCGGGCCCCGTTCCGCAGGAAGACGTTGCTGCTACGGCCCCATGACACAACACGGCGGAAGAGGTAGCGCGCCACCTCATCCGGTGACAGCCGCCGCTGTCCCCGGAAGGTACACGTGACGCCGTACTCGTTCTCGAGCCCGAATATTCGCCTGTCCACGCCCCTAGGCTACGTTCATTTGGTGCCCGCGGTCACTACGGCTCGCTGAAGCCGGGCAACCACGTGCACACCGGGCGGGATCTCACTGTCCGGGTAGACGCTCATCGGGTCGCCGCGGCGGAGCTCCGCGGCGGTGCAGACGGACTGGCCCGACATCAGGAAAGCCCAGTGCCGGCCCGCCACGCAGGCCCGTACGCCCGACCGCCCGGCCTGCACCAGAATGCCGGTGACGTCGGTCCAGCCGTCGTGCGGGAAGTTCAGCACGATCGTCCGCCCGGCGGCGAGCGCACCCATCGAAGCGACCGCGGCGGGCAGCGCCGGATCAGCCGGACTGCCCGCGCGGGGATTCAGCGGATCCACGTAGGCAGTGGATATCCGGGTCGCCGGCGCGCCCGCGAACGCGCAGCAGGCCGCCACCGCGGCCACGCAGGCCGTCATCAGCCCGACGGCCGGCGGCCAGCCCGGGCCGGGCGGGCCGGCCGCGGGCCGCCGGGCCCGGGCGGACGCGAGCAGCTCGGTCGCCGCGACGGCGATCACCAGCACCAGGACGGCCGGCGCGGCCCAGGAGAAATAACCGATGTAGTACTGGCCGAGGCGGTCGACGCCGACGGACACGTAAGCGGCG
>DASWUW010001005.1:0-6211 GCA_036406335.1 Trebonia sp. | reverse complement strand
CAGGTCCACCGGGCGTGCGCGATCGCCGAGCGGTAGCCGCCCGAGGCGAGGTTCCCGGCTAGCTGCCACAGTGCGTACAAGCCGACCACCACGCCCGCCTCGCGCAGGAACGGGCCGACGGGCCGTCCCCACCGCCAGGCGCGGGAGGCGCCGGCGGCGGACAGCAGCAGCACCCCGGCTCCGCCCAGTCCGAGGGCGAGCAGCGTCGCCTGCTGCCAGGAAAGCATCAGGTTGGTCATGTCGTTTCAAGCCGCCTCCGTCCGGACGGATGATCTTCGCTACCTTTTTACCTGAGCGGCGGCAGTGAAACGGAGGCGGCCTCCCTTATCTGGCGCCCCCGGCACGCCTCGCCTCGCGGGGCCGGCGGGGCGCGCCCCCGCGCTGGCCGGCGTGACCCCTAATCCAGCTGGTCCAGGACCTCGGCCTTGAGGCGGGCAACCCGGTCGGCGCGCTCCGCGCGGTCCTGGCCGAGGTTCCAGTCGGGCAGGATGAACTCGTCAAAGCCGAGCTCCGCGTACTGTCCGAGCTGGTCGGTCAGCTGCTGGGCGGAGCCGGCCAGTGCGGCGCGGCCGGGCGGGGTCACGCTCGAGCCCAGGTCGAGCAGTGCGTTGGCCGAAGTCCAGAACGTGGCCGGGTCGCGCCCGGTCTGCTCGCAGGCCTGGAGCAGCGCTGCCCGGCGCTCGGCGGCCTGCTCCGGAGTCCCCCAGGTATTCCACTCGTCCGCGTGGCGGGCGGTGATACGGAGCATGCGGGGGCTGCGGGTGCCGACCAGGAGCGGCAACGGCGACTGGACCGGCTTGGGGTCAGCCGGGGCATCGGTGATGTCGTAGCAGGTGCCGTGGAACGTGGTGGAGTCCTGGGACAGCATCGAGCGGACGATGGTGATCGCCTCCTCGAAGCGGCTCACCCGCTTTCCCGGTGGTTCGAGCTCGATGCCGTAGGCGTGGTGCTCGTTGATCTGCCAGCCCGCGCCGAGCCCGAGGACCATCCGGCCGCCGGAGAGCCGGTCGATCGTCGCCGCGCGCTTGGCCAGCAGGGCCGGGTGGTGCACCGAGGTGGGCGAGACCAGGGTCCCGATCCGGATCCGGCCGGTGACCGCGGCCACGGCGGGCAGCAGCGCCCAGCACTCGTAGGCGTCGCCGCGGGCGGGCTCCGTGGTCCCGGTGTTAGGCATGTAGTGGTCGGCCAGCCAGACGCCGTGCCAGCCGGCGCTGTCGGCAGCGCGCACCTCCTCCAGGAGGTCGGCCGGAGCGCGGTCGTTGTCGGGCCACAGCGAGAATTTCACGGGACAACCCTAAGGCAGCCGCGACCCGGGGAGCGGCTGGCCCGGACGGTCAGTGCCCGAGGGCTCGATCTCCGCCCCCCGGGAAAGCGAACTCGCTGAGCCGAGTAACCGCGTAGCTGGTATTTAGAAACGAATCGATTAGGTCTGGTATAAGCCGTTAATGAGCGCACGGCTTGTTAGTGCCTGTGCGGCCACGGCCGTACAGGCTGTTCCGCCCCGGCGGCGGGATGTCAAAGTTTGCCCGGCGTGCTGTGTTTGAAGGCGCTTTTCCAGAGCAGTCGTTAGGAGCCTTCGCTTCATCCGTTGAACAGGAGATTTACATGATCATCCTCGGCATTATTCTGCTAATTATCGGCTTCGTCGCCAAGATCGCGATCCTCTGGACGATTGGCATCATCGTTCTGGTCATCGGCCTCATCCTGGTTCTCCTCGGGGCCATCGGCCACGCCGTGGGCGGCCGCCGGCACTACTTCTAGGCACCGCGGAACTACCGGCCGGGCCCGGCGGGCGATCCGCCGGGCCGCCCGGCCAGCACGGGCGCAAACAGCCCGTACGGACGTGAGCAGCTCCGCCGCCGCAGCGGTGCGCGGGTACCCCGGCAGCCCCCACGGGCGCCGGGGTTTTGCTGTCCGGTTAGCAAAACTTCGTTCGAACCGTACCCTTCAGAAGGTGCCTCACTTCTCACTAGTCGTCATCGGCTCCGGTTCCGGGAACTCCGTGGTTCCGGACGACCCCGCTCAGGGGCCGGTCGCGCTGATCGAGTCCGGAGCCTTTGGCGGGACCTGCATCAACCGCGGCTGCATTCCCAGCAAGATCCTCATCCACAGCGCCGAGGTCGCGTCGCAGGTGCGCCGGGCGCCCCAGTTCGGGATCGGCGCCGAGGTCACCGGGGTGGATTGGCCGGCCATCAGGGACCGGACGTTCGCCCGGACGGACCGAGTCGCGGCCGCAGGCCGCCGCGGGCGGGCCGAGTCGGACACGGTGACGCTGATCGAGGGACGGGCCCGCTTCACCGGTCGCCGTGAGCTCGCCGTGGACAACGGCACCCGGCTCACCGCCGACCGGATCGTGCTGGCAACCGGCGGCCGGCCGGTGGTGCCGCCGGCCATCGTCGAGTCCGGGGTTCCGTATCACACCTCGGACACGGTCATGCGGCTCGATGAACTGCCGTCCAGCCTCGTCGTCGTCGGCGGCAGCTACATCGCCGCCGAGCTGGCCAGCCTGTTCTACGGCCTCGGCGTCCGGGTCAGCATCGTCAACCAGGCCGGGGCCCTGCTGGAGAACTTCGATCCCGAGGTCTCCCGCCGGTTCACCGAGCTGGTGCGCAAGCGGGTCGACGTCCGCCTGTCGGCCAACGTCACCGGCGCCCGCCGCCGGGACGGGCAGATCGAGGTCGAGATCGAAGACGGGCCGCCCGCCGTCGGCGAGCTGCTGCTGGTCGCCGCCGGGCGCCGCCCCGACACCGCGGACCTGGACCTAGAGCGGGCCGGGGTCCGGCTGCGGGACGACGGGCGGATCGAGGTCGACCAGTACGGCCGGACCACCGCCGAGGGAATCTGGTCGATGGGGGACGCGAGTACCCCGTACCCGCTCAAGCACGTGGCCAACGCCGAGGCCCGTACCCTCAAGCACAACCTGGCCCACCCCGGTGACCTGCGGCCCTACCGGCACGACTGGGTGCCCTCGGCGGTATTCAGCGATCCCCAGATCGCTAGCGTCGGTGCCCGGGAGCAGGACCTGGCCGGCCGGCGCTACGTGTCGGCGTTGCACGAGTACGCCGACGTGGCCTACGGCTGGGCCCTGCAGGACACCTCCGGGTTCTGCAGGCTGTACGCCGACCCCGCCAGCGGGACCCTCCTCGGCGCGCACATCATGGGCTACCAGGCGGCGCTGCTCATCCAGCCGCTGGTGCAGGCCGGCGCCAGCGGGCAGCGGCTGGATGACCTGGCCCGCAATACGTACTGGATCCACCCGGCGCTGAGCGAGGTGGTTGAGAACGCCCTGCTCAAGCTGCGGCTGGACTGAGGCGGGGGCTGGGCCAGCTGGACCGGCCGCCGGAGCGGGCGGCGGTCAGCCGCGGCGCAGCGCGCCCAGTGTGGTGTTGCGCCGCCGCCGCATCAGCGCCTGCAGGGTCCCGGCGTCCGCGTAGCCGACCGCCGCGGCGATCGTGGCCGGCGTCTTACTGGTGGTCTGGAGCAGGTACGCCGCCTGCTCCAGGCGGACCTGCTGGATAAACCGCACCGGCGACATCCCCAGGGTGTCGGCCGTGGCCCGCTGCAGGGTCCGCTCGCTCACCCCGGTGGCGTGCGCTGCTTCCTCGATCCTGATCGGCCCGGACAGGTGATCCCGGATGTACCGCTCGAACGTCGCGACCACCGGGTCACCGCTGGCCAGCAGGGTCGGCACGGCCGCGGCGGCCTGGGACGGGCGGTCTCCGAGGACCAGGTAGTGCGCGGTCAGGGCGGCCAGCACCGGGCTGATCCGGTGGGTCAGGGACAAGGCCAGGTCGATGTGGGCGAACGCGGCCCCGGCGGTGGTGATGTTGCCGGTGATGGCCAGGGTGCGTGACTCGTCCAGGTCGACCTGGGGGTAGCGGGACCGGAACGCGGACCCGAGCCACCAGCTGGTGGTCGCGGCCAGGCCGTCGAGGATGCCCGCCTCGGCCAGGAAGAAGGTGCCGCTGCAGGCCGCGGCCATCCCGGTGCCGCTGGCGCACAGCGCGCTGACCGCCGGCAGCATCCCGTGCCCGCTGACCGCGGCGATGATCTCGGCCGGCGGCCGCAGTCCCATGGCCGGCATCACCGCCACCTCGGGCGGGTCGGCCGTTATCTGCGGCCACGGCGTGGTGTCCAGTCGCAGCCCGTGTGCGGTGCGCACGCTAGTGCCCAGCCCGGCCGTGGTGACCGAGAACGGCGGAGCCGCCAGGCCCGCCTGCGCGCTCAGCAGGTTGGCGGTGGCGAGGATGTCCAGGGTCACCGTGAGCCCCGAGTCGAACATCCCGTCCACGGCGAAGACCGCTACCCGCATGACGGAAACGCTACCAACCGTGTCGGGTTCACCCGTTGGGTGGCCGCCTGCCAGGGCAGTTAACTGCTGGCGGCTAGGGCCCGACGCATGCGGCGCCCACGCAGTAAAAGCAACCGGGGGATCCAGATGGCTGAAGTAACCGCTCATAAGGGACTGCTGTCCAAGACCAAGGTGCACGTGGAGGACACCGGCGGCTCCGGCCGCCCGGTGGTGCTTATTCACGGCTGGCCGCTGTCCGGTGAGTCCTGGCAGTACCAGGTGCCCGCGCTGGCCGATACCGGCTTCCGGGTCATCACCTACGACCGCCGCGGTTTCGGGCGCAGCGACAAGCCGCACCGCGGCTATGACTACGACACGCTGGCCGACGACCTGCACGGCGTGCTGACCGAGCTCGACCTGCGGGACGTGACCCTGGTCGGCTTTTCCATGGGCGGCGGCGAGGTCGCCCGCTACGTCACCCGGCACGGCCAGGACCTGCTGCACAGCGTGGTGTTCGCCGCCGCCGTGACGCCGTACCTGGCGCAGACGCCGGGCAACCCCGACGGCCCGCTGAGCCCGGCCCAGGCCGCGCAGATGGCCCGGGGCCTCACCACCGACCGGAACGGCTTCTTTGACGAGTTCACCACCCAGTTCTTCACCGCCGGCGGCCGGCTGCGGGTCACCGAGGAGCAGCGGCAGGACGCGGTCCGCATGTGCCGGCAGTCGGACCAGACCGCCGCGGTCGAGTGCATGGGAGCCTTCGGCACCACCGACTTCCGCGACGACCTGCCCAACGTCACCGTCCCGGCCCTGGTGCTGCACGGCGACGGCGACGGCGTGGTGCCGTTCGAGGGATCGGGGGAGCGAACGCACAAGGCCGTCCCGCAGTCCGAGCTGGTCGTGCTGGAGGGCGCGCCGCACGGGTGCAACGTGAGCCACCCGGCCGAGTTCAACCAGGCCCTGATCGATTTCCTGGCCCGGTAAGACCGCTGGGGAGAGGCTCTCCCGGGTTCACGCCGTCAGGGGACGGGGAGGCGCGAACCCGGGAGGGCCGGGGAAAGGATCCGGGGAGAGCCGTAGACCCGGATCCGTGTTTCCACTAAAAGGCGGGCCGGTGGCAGTACGCCGTCTCGGTGAGTGGCAAATCAGTCGCCGGGCGCGTCGAACAGCGCGCGGTAATCGCCGTAGCCCTCGCGCTCGAGGTCATCGAGCGGTATGAAGCGCAGGGCGGCCGAGTTGATGCAGTAGCGCAGGCCGCCGGCCTTCCTGGGGCCGTCGTGGAACACATGGCCCAGGTGACTGTCGCCGCTGGCGGAACGGACCTCGGTCCTTGGTATCAGCATCTTGAAGTCCCGGTGCTTGACCACGTTGCCCGACTCGATCGGGGCGGTGAAGCTGGGCCATCCGGTGTGGCTGTCGTACTTGTCGACCGAGGCGAACAGCGGCTCGCCGGACACCACGTCGACGTAGATGCCGGGCTCCTTGTTGTCCCAGTAGCTGTTACGGTACGGCGGCTCGGTGCCGTTCTCCTGGGTTACCCGGTACTGCACGGGGGTGAGCCGGGAGACGGCCTCGGGGTCCTTGCGGTAGCTGTCCGGCACGTCAGCTCCTTCGACGGTGGTGCCGCCCGCTGGATGCGGGCGTGCGGGGACATCCGGTGCAACCCCGTCGCCGCGGCCGCTATTTCCCCAGGCGGGCGGGCGGTAGCTCACGCGGCGGGCGGGCCGCCGAGAAAACGGGTCACGTCGGCCGCGTCGGCCTCCAGTGCGCCCCGGGTGCCGGGATCCAGGTCGGCGAACGGCGCTAGCCCGACCCGGCCGCCGGCGATGGTCCAGGTCGCCACGGCCTGGCCGCCGGCCAGCGCGAACGGCCGGAAAAGCCCGTTGACGGTGATGATCTGCTTATGGTGGCCGACCACGG
>DASWUW010001004.1:0-2676 GCA_036406335.1 Trebonia sp. | reverse complement strand
CGGCGACCGCTACAGCGAGCGGCTGATCGTGCGCAGCGTCCCGGTACCCGACCCGGGTGAGGACTTCCTGGCCCGGATCCCGGAGCCGGCCGCGGTCGCCTGGGTGCGGCAAGCGGCAGGCCTGGCCGGGTGGGGCGAGGCCGTCCGGGTAACGCTGCCCGCCGGGGCAGACCGGTTCACCGCGGCCGAGAAATGGGTCCGGGAGATCACCGACAGCGCTGATATCGACGACGCGGTCGGCCGGCGTGGCTCGGGCCTGGTGGCGTTTGGCACGTTCACGTTTGACGACACGTCCGACGGCTCGGCGCTGATCGTGCCGCGGGCGGTCCTGGGCCGCGACGGCACCGGGAACGCCTGGCTGACCACCATCACGCCGGCGGGCGAGCGACCGTGGACGGCGTCGGCGTCGGCGTTCGCGCCCGCGCTTCCGCCCGGTGACATCCGCTGGCACGACGGGTCGCTGTCGGCACCGGAGTGGATGCAGGCGGTCGGCGAGGCCGTGCACCGGATCACCCACTCCCCCTCGCTGCGCAAGGTGGTGCTGGCCCGGGACCTGCACGCGTCGGCGGACCGCCCGGTGGACGCGCGGGTGCTGCTGCGCCGGCTGGCGGCCCGCTACCCGGGCTGCTATACGTTCTCCTGCGAC
Organism: Trebonia sp.; assembly: GCA_036406335.1. Lineage (GTDB taxonomy): Bacteria > Actinomycetota > Actinomycetes > Streptosporangiales > Streptosporangiaceae > Trebonia. The sequence goes on along the minus strand of DASWUW010001004.1, from coordinate 2,030 downwards.
GGAATGGTCGGCGCTACTCCCGAACTGCTCATCCGCAAGGACGGCTGGGAGGTGAGCTCGCTGGTGCTCGCGGGCACCGCCCCGCGCGGCGCGACCCCGGCCCAGGACAGCGAGCTCGCCCGGGGGCTGCTCGGCTCAGCCAAAGAGAACGAGGAGCACGAGTACGCCGCCGCCTCGCTCCGGGACACCCTGGCACCGCTGTGCGCGGCCATGTACATCGCACCCCGCCCTGAGCTGATCCGGCTGGCCAACGTCCAGCACCTCGGTACCCGGGTGCGCGGTACCCTGTCGGCCGCGAAGTCCGCGCTCTCGCTGCTCGCGGCGGTGCACCCGACGGCGGCGGTCGGCGGCACGCCGACCGCCGAGGCAGTGGAGGCAATCCGGGAACTCGAGTCCATGGACCGGGAGCGGTACGCCGGGCCGGTCGGCTGGATAGACGCCGACGGCAACGGCGAGTGGGGCATCGCGCTGCGCTGTGCTCAGCTGGACGGGAGCCGGGCCCGGCTGTTCGCCGGCTGCGGCATCGTGGCCGGCTCCGACCCGGAGGCCGAGCTGGCGGAGACCGAGTCCAAGTTCCGCCCCATGCGCACCGCCCTGGAGCAGGGCGACGGCGAGCCGGCGTTACCGGTTACCGGGAGGTCAGCCGGGACGGCCGGGGGCCCGCGCCCCAGGTGGTCAGGCGGCGGGTGAGGTCGGTGGCGCCCGGCAGGGTGAGCAGGTGGCTCGCGGGCGGGGTGGGAACGCCCTCGCGCAGCATCCAGTGGTCCATGTAGATGCCCTCCGGGACCCAGAAGTCGTCGGCGGTCATGTTCTGGCGGACGACCACGCACCCGTGGCCCTGGGCGGCGCGGCCGGAGTTCTGCGACGGTACCCAGGCGGCCGTGCCGGCGGCGCGGGCGACGACCGGCTCGAGGTCCACGATCTCCCCCCGGTCGACGTACTCCCACAGCCGTCCGTCGTCGAGCGGGCTGGCGATGAACGGGGGCCAGCGCACGGTCTCGCTGCCGACCATGGCGAGCGAGCGGGCCTGGGGACCGCTGCGCCGCATGTCCGGGTGCCCGTGGTGGACTGGCAGCAGGACCGTCGTCTGCCGGTCGCTCACCCAGCCGAGCAGGGCGCCGTCCCGCGGCAGGGGCATGCCCTCGGCGATGACCTGGTGGCTGGCCGCGGGCACCGGCCGCCCCGGCCTGATCTCGTGCGCCGGGCCCGCGGCCGGGTCCCACGGCCGCAGGGTGAAGCACTCGGCTGCGTCGCGGGTGAGGACGTGGTACCCGGCTCCCGCGGAACCGCGGTGGTGCAGCACCATGGCGCGGTGCCAGCCGCCGGGGAACCGGCTCACCGCCAGCGGATAGGAACGGAACAGCCCCACGCATGCGGCGAACGACGGGGCCCCGGACAGGGCGTGAACGAACACGGACTGCTCTCCTCGCGCTCCCCTGGCCGCGCCCGCCGCATTCGGCGAGGTCTGAGGTAGTAGCCGGTGGTAGATGACACGCGTTTCTACGCGGTCACATGCTGCTGCGGGGCACGTCAGCAGACATCGGTCAACTGACGCATATCGATGCGGTGCCAGCACTCGGGTGCGCACCAGGGTGCCGTCTGATCAACCGCGAAGCCAGCACCGCACCGATCCGGCCTGTCTAGGACAAGAGTACGATAAGCAACTATCCGGGCACTCTCCGTGAGAGAGGTGCGGCGTCAGATGACGACCGCGCGGGCCGCGGCCACGGCCCGCGCGGTCGCAGCGGCCGCCGTGGAAAAGCTTGTCGCAGCGGCCGCTCCGGGAAAGCCGGGTGTCTCGCGGCCGGGTACGCGGACACGATGATCGGGCCGTGGACCGGCGCGACCCTGGCGACCACTGGGACGTGCGGCGTCCGCTGGTCCCTGCTGCGAGGTTCGGTGCTTATGCTGCCGTTAGTTACGCAGCGAGACATCGGCCAGTTGACCGATGTCAATACCCCGCTGGCCGAAGGGCCGCCGCGGCCTACTCGGCCCGCAGCGCGGCGGCGGGACGGAGCCTGCTGGCGAAC